>DASVEC010000222.1:0-6185 GCA_036380755.1 Iamia sp.
GCCAGCTCCGCCTCGAGCTCGTCGTGCACGGGCCGCGACCCGACGATGAGGCGGGCGGCCCCGGCCCCGGCACCCCACCGGTCGAGGGCCTCGTGGGCGGCGGCGACCACCGCGGGGTGGGCCGACAGGCCGAGGTAGTCGTTGGATGCGAACGAGGTGACGGCGGTGCCGTCGGCCAGCGTGCCCGCCGGACCGAGGGCATCGAAGGCGCGGAGCGACCGCCAGCGTCCCTCCGCCCTCACCTCGGCGAGGGAGCGCTCGATCCGGCCCGGCCAGTCAGGCGCAGACATCGGTGATCGACGCCGCCAGCGTGTCGACGATGCGGTCGATCTCGTCCTCGGTGCTGGTGAGCATGGGCACGGTCACGACGACGTCACCGAGCGGGCGGATGAGCACGCCCCGCTCGACGCAGGCGGCCGACACCTTGCGGCCCCAGCGCAGCCCGTCGGCCGGGGGCGCCAGCTCGATGCCGGCCAGCAGCCCGCGGCCCCGGACCTCGGCCACGCCGGGCAGCTTGGCCACCCGGGCGGCCAGGCCGTCCGCCAGCTGGTCGGCCCGGGCCCGGACGTTGGCCAGCACGTCCCACTCGTCGAGCAGCTGGAGGTGACGGAGGGCGACCGCGCAGGCCAGGGCGTTCCCGCTGAAGGAGTGCCCGTGGTACAGGGTCTTGGCGGACAGGTCGGGGCCGTCGAAGGCGTGGAACACCGGCCCCGAGGCGACCGTCGCCGCCAGCGGCAGGTAGCCGCCGCTGATGCCCTTGCCCACGACCATCAGGTCGGGCCGCACGCCGGCCTGCTCGCAGGCGAACAGGGTGCCGGTGCGGCCGAAGCCGGTGGCCACCTCGTCGGCGACGAGCAGCACGCCGTGGGCCCGGCAGGCGTCGGCCACGGCCCGCAGGTCCTCGGGCCGGTGGGTGCGGATGCCGGCGGCGCCCTGGACGAGGGGCTCGACCACGACGGCGGCGAGGCGGTCGGCGTGCTCGGCGACGAGGGCCACGGCGACGTCGGCCGCGCCGGCCTGGTCGAGCCCGGGCGCCCGCAGGCAGGGGAAGCGGAGCGGGTCGAAGACATCGGTGCCGAAGCCGCCGTCGCCCACCGAGAGGGTTCCGATCAGGTCGCCGTGGTAGGCGCCGCCGAAGGCGAGGTAGGCGGTGCGGTCGGTGACGCCCCGGTTCGTCCACGACTGGAAGGCGATCTTGAGCGCCTGCTCGACGGCGGCGGCGCCGTCGGAGGCGAACAGGAAGCGCGGGTCGTCCACCGGCACGACCGGCGCGAGGGCCTCGGCCAGCTCGACGGCGGCGACGTTGCCGTTGCCGAGGAGGGTGGTGTGGGCCACCTTGTCGACCTGGTCCTTGAGGGCCTGGTCGAGCTCGGGCACCCGGTGGCCGAGGGTGGTGACCCACAGCGACGAGATGGCGTCGAGGTAGCGCCGGCCGTCGACGTCGATGACCTCCCGCCCCTCGGCCCGGTCGACGATCACGGGCCGGTTGCCGGCGTAGGTGGTCATCTGGGTGAAGCCGTGCCACACCACGGCGGCGTCGCGGGCGACCCAGTCATCGTGTGCGGACACGCCCGGACCGTACCGACGAGGCGGACCGCGCACCTATCTCAGCTGGTCCTCGGCGGCCTGGCGGACCTGCCAGTCGCGGTCGTCGAGGGCCCGCTGGAGGGCGGCGTCGACCTCGGGGCCCTCGAACGGGGCCAGGGCGATGACGGCCCGGCGGCGGACGGTGGCCTTGTCGCCGGTGGCGGTGAGGACCGCGGGCAGGCCGGCGGGGTCGCCGATGGCCCCGAGCGCGGCCACCGCCGCCTCCCGCACCAGGGCGTCGTCGTGCCCGGTGGCGAGGGCGGTCAGCCGGTCGACGGCGCCGGGCTCGGGCGGCTCGCGCTCGCCGGCGGCCCACGCCGCCACCTCGACCACCGTGGGGTCGGCGTCGTCGAGCAGCCCGAGGAGGGAGACGCCGGCGATGCCCCCGAAGTCGGCGAGGGCGGCGACCTCCTCGGCCGCCCGGCGCCGGACCACGGCGGAGGCATCGGCCACCGCCGCGGCCAGGTCGTCGGCCCCGAGGGCTCCGGCCCGGCGCAGCGCGCCCAGGGCCGTGGCCCGCACCGCCGGGTCGGTGTCGGCGAGGGCGGCCCGGGCGGTGGCGACGTCGCCGCGGTGCCCGGCCTCGGCCACGGCGGCGCGCCGGGCGGTGGGGTCGTCGTCGGGTCCGTCCACGAAGCCCAGTGGAGCACGCCAGCGTGGCAGGCTGCTCCTCTCGTGGACCCGACGCCCTCGCCGACCACCGTCCCGCCCCCCGAGGCGGCACCCGCCGCGCCGCCGGCTGCGCCCCCGCCCCGGGTCCGGCTGCGGTGGCACCCGATCTGGATGGTCCTCGGGATCATGCTGATCCTCACCGTCACCCTGGTGGGCGCCGGTGGCCTGGTCCGGGCGCCGTACGTGGTCTTCGCCCCGGGCTCGGCGATCCCCACCGAGCCGGCCATCAGCGCGCCGGGCACCGAGACCTACGAGACCGACGGGGCCGTCCTCTTCCTCACCGTGTCCCTGCGGGGCGCGTCGCGGCGGATGGGCTACGCCGAGGCGGTGTGGGGCTGGCTCGTGGGCGACCAGGACGTCTTCCCCCGCGACGCCATCCTCGGCGGCCAGACCGGCGAGGAGAACCGCGAGGCCAGCGTCCAGGAGATGGCGCTGTCGCAGGAGGTCGCGGCCAAGGTCGCCCTCGAGCACCTCGGCTACGACGTCCCCGCCCACGGCACCGGCACGATCATCAGCGACACCATCCCCGACACGCCCGCCGCCGACGTGCTGGAGCCCTTCGACGTCATCACCGCCCTCGACGACGTGCCCACGCCCACCGACGCCGAGCTGCGCACCGAGCTGGAGGGGCGGGAGCCCGGCGACGTCGTCGAGGTAACCTTCGAGCGCGACGCCGACGGCGACATGGCCACCACTGACGACGCCGACGAGCACACCGGGGACATCGAGCTGGTGTCCGATCCCGACGACCCCGAGCGCACCCTGCTCGGTGTGGTCCAGGTGTTCACCCGGGACCTGACCTACGAGCTGCCCTTCCCGGTGCGGATCGACACCGAGGACGTGGGCGGGCCCTCGGCCGGCCTGGCCCTGACCCTCGGGATCCTCGACGTGCTGACGCCGGGGTCGATCACGGGCGGCAAGACCATCGCCGTCACCGGCACCATCGACCCCACGGGTGCGGTCGGCGAGGTCGGTGGCGTGGGCCAGAAGGCGGTGGCGGCCAACCGCGAGGGGGCCGAGCTCCTCCTCGTGCCCGCAGCCGAGGCCGAGCTGGCCGAGCGGTTCGCCGACGACGGCGTGCGGGTCGTGGGGGTCGAGACGCTGGACGACGCCCTGCAGGCCCTGGACGACCTGGGCGGCAACGCCCTCGAGCTGGCCGACAGCGGCGGCTGACGGCGCCAGGCGGGCACTGAACCTTCATGAGCACGACGGCCACCCTCCTGCAGCTGGCGGCCGAGCTGACGTTGTTCGTCGTGGTCGTGGCCGGCGCCGGGCTGTCGATCCGCGCCGGGCTCCTCGGGCTGGACCGCCCGGCCCGCATGCTGCTCTCGGCCGGGTTCCTGGTGCTGGCGGCGGTGGCCTTCGCCGTGGGCTCGCTCACGATCGTCCGCACCGACGCTCCCGTCGCCCTCGCCGCCGTGCGCTGTGCCGGCGGTGCCATCGTCGCCCTCGGCGCCCTGCGGTGGGCGGGGAGCCGGGTCGGGCGGCCGACCCTCCTCGTCGGGCTGCTGCTGCTCGTGGTGGCGTCGGTCGTGGAGGCCCTCGACGTCGATCTCCTGGAGGACGGCGTCGGCGCCGAGCCCCTCGTGCTGGTGGCCGCCCTCGTCATCGGCGCCGCCCTGGTCGTCGCCGGCCGCCACACCATCCCGGGCCGGATCGGCACGAGCGTGGCCGGCGTCCTCCTGGCGGTGGTGCTGCTGGTGTCGTTCTCGGTGTCGGCCGTGATCAGCCGCACGGTCGAGGACGAGGCCGTCCGGCGGTACGGCGACCGGGCCGGGGCCGAGGCCGCGGCGGCGCTGGCCGAGGCCGAGCTGTCGCTGCAGGAGTCGACGCTGGTCGCCGCCGGGCTCACCGCCAGCCTGGGCACCGACCTGGCGCTGGTGGCCGACACCGAGGCCGCGGCCGCCGATCGCGACGCCGCCCGCGAGCGGATCGCGGCCGGGGTCGCCGAGCTGGCCGAGGGTCTCGCCATCGAGGCACCGATCGTGGTGGTGGGGCCGGAGGGCCCCGTGGCCGTCCACCCGGCCGACCTGGCCTCGGCCACCGCCCTCTCGCTGGGCGGCGACCCGGTCGTCCAGGAGGCGCTGGAGGTCGACGGTCCCCGCCAGGGCGTGACGGCCGTCGGCCCCGCGGCCTACGCCCTCGCGGCCGTGCCCACCCGGGGGTCGCGCGACGGCACCGCCATCGCGACCGGGGCCGTGGTCGTCGCCCGCCCGCTCGACGACGCCTACCTCGCCGGCCGGATCGCCTCCGACCGCGAGCCGCTGAGCCTGGCCCTGGTCACCCGGGACGAGGTGGCGGCGACGTCGGGCCCGGACGGCCCGCCCGAATCGCTCGTCGTGCCGCCGGGCCGACGGTCGATCGACACCGGGCTCGACGAGGGCGGCGTCGCCGACGGCCGGGTCGTGGTGGCCCGCGTCGTGGCCGCCGAGGACGTCCCGCCCCAGCTGGCTCTCGTGCTGTCGACTCCCTCGGACCGGGTGGGACGAACGCGGGAGGACCTCTATCGCTCGCTGTTCCTCGTCGCCATGCTGGCCGGCCTGGTCGGCATCGCCCTGTCCGTCCTGCTGGGCGAGCGGATCGGCGGTGGCATCCGCGTCCTCACCGCCGCCGCCTCCCGGATCCGCGAGGGCGATCTCACGGCCCGCGCCGCGGTCGACCGCGAGGACGAGCTGGGCGAGCTGTCGTCCACCTTCGACGCCATGGCCGTCTCGCTGCACCACCTCACCGACGACCTGCGGGTGGCGGCGGCCGAAGAGGGCCGCCTCCGCGCCCGGCTGGAGTCGGTGTTCGCCGGCGTGACCGAGGCCGTGGTGGCGGCCGACGCCGAGGGTCGGGTCACCGATCTCAACCGGGCCGCGGCCGAGCTGCTGGAGCTGGGAGGGCCCGACGAGGCCGTGGGCCGGGCGCTCGACGAGGTCGTCGCCCTCGAGGGCACCGACGGCCAACCCCTGGCCCTCACCGCGCCGCGGGACCGCCCCCGGATGGTGGCCGGCCGCCTGCGCCCGCCGGCCGGGTCCGAGGCCATCCCTGTGCTCGGCACGGTGGCGTCGCTCCCCGGCGGCGACGGCGACGACGGTGACGGCGGTGACGGCCCGACCGGTGTGGTGGTCGTCCTCCGTGACATCCGGGCCGAGGAGGCGCTGGAGGCGGCCAAGCAGGACTTCCTGGCCACCATCGGTCACGAGCTGCGGACTCCGCTCACCCCGATCAAGGGCTACGCCGGGCTGCTCCGCCGCCGGACTCCGACCCCCGAGCAGGCCCACAGCTGGGCCGACGGCATCACCGACGGCGTCGAGCGGCTGGAGCACATGGTCGACCGGCTGGTCACCTTTGCCTCGGTCACCGCCGGGGCCGGGACGGGAGCCGCCCACCAGGAGGTGGACGTCAGCCGTCTGGTGACCGAGGTCGGCGAGGTCTGGCAGGAGCGGCTGACGGGCGACCGGGACGTCGTGGTCTCGGCCGGCCGGCGTCTGCCCCCGCTGCGGGGCGACGAGGTCCAGCTGCGCCTGGCGCTGGGCGAGCTGCTCGACAACGCCACTCGCTTCTCGACGCCGGGGACGCCGCTGGTGGTGCGGGCCAAGAGCGTCGACGACGACGGCGAGCGGACCATCGCCCTGTCGGTCGAGGACGCCGGCGGGGAGGAGGCGGCCGCCTTCGAGGATCTCGTCGGCGCCTTCCAGCAGGGCGAGGCGTCGGCCACCCGGGCCCACGACGGCCTCGGGCTCGGACTGGCCCTCACCGAGCGGGTGGCCAGGGCCCACGGGGGGCGGATCGACATCGCCACTTCCCCTGGGGGCACGGTCGTCTCTATCCTGGTGCCCGTGGTCACCCCCGTGGTGCACGATCGGTCTCGCCCCGACGCGGCCCCGTCCCCCGAGGACGCGGGGTGACATCGCTCGCGCCGTCCGAGGTCGGCGACGACC
>DASVEC010000223.1:0-28974 GCA_036380755.1 Iamia sp.
CGGCGTGGTGGCCGCCGTCGTGCCGTGGAACGTCCCGCTGTTCGAGGCCATGATCAAGCTGGCGCCGGCCCTGGTCGCCGGGAACACCGTCGTGCTCAAGCCGGCGCCCGAGACGCCGCTGTCGGCCCAGGCCTTCGGCCAGATCCTCCTCGACGCCGGGCTGCCGCCGGGCGTGGTCAACATCGTCCCCGCCGGCCGGGAGGTGGGCGAGCACCTCGTCACCCACCCCGACGTCGACAAGGTGTCCTTCACCGGGTCGACGGCCGCCGGGCGCCAGATCGCCGGGCTGTGCGGCCAGCTGCTCCGGCCCGTCACCCTCGAGCTGGGGGGCAAGTCGGCCGCCATCATCCTCCCGGACGTCGATCTGGCCGACACCGTGTCCAAGCTGGTCCCGGCCGGCGTGATGAACAACGGCCAGGCGTGCGTGGCCCAGACCCGCATCCTCGCCCGCCGCGACCGGTACGCCGAGGTCGTCGACGCCGTGACCGAGACCGTCCGGGCCCTCAAGGTCGGCTCCGCCCTCGACCCCGAGACCGAGATCGGGCCGCTGGTGGCCGAGCGCCAGCGCGAGCGGGTGCTCGGGTACATGGACATCGGCCGGTCCGAGGGGGCCAAGGTCACCGTCGGCGGTGGGCGTCCCGGCGGCCTCGACAAGGGGTGGTTCGTCGAGCCCACCGTCTTCGCCGAGGCCACCAACGACATGCGCATCGCCCAGGAGGAGATCTTCGGGCCCGTCCTCACGGTGATCCCCTACGACGACGTCGACGACGCCGTCCGCATCGCCAACGACTCCGAGTACGGCCTGTCGGGCTCGGTCTGGGGCACCGACCACGAGGCCGCGGCCGAGATCGGCCGGCGCATCCGTTCGGGCACGGTGAACGTCAACACCTTCACCATGGACATGTGCTCGCCCTTCGGCGGCTTCAAGGCGTCGGGCCTGGGCCGCGAGCTGGGGCCCGAGGGCCTGGAGGCGTTCCTGCAGACCCAGACCGTCGCCCACGCGGCGCAGGGCTGAGGCGAGGCGTGGCGCTCCCCAGCCCCCGCGACCCCGACGAGCTGCGCGGCACCTTGGCGACCTGGCTCTCGTCCCGCGTGGGCGAGCCGGTCGAGGTGACCTCCGCCGGCGGGCCGCCCACCACCGGGTTCAGCAACGAGACGATCCTCGCCGACGCGGCGTGGGGCGGCGAGGAGCACCGGTTGGTGGTCCGCGTCCAGCCCACCACCCACACGGTCTTCCCCAACGACCTGTTCGAGGCCCAGCACCGGGTGATGTCGGCCCTCGGAGGAGGAGCCGAGCCGGGGTTGGAGGTGCCCACGCTGCGGTGGTACGAGGACGACGCCTCGGTCCTCGGCGCCCCGTTCATGGTGATGGACCGGGTCGACGGCGAGGCCCCCTGCGACAGCCCGCCCTACACCACCGAGGGCTGGCTGATGGAGGGGGGCGAGGACCTGCAGCGGGCGGTGTGGAACCGGGGCCTCGACGCCATGGCCGCCGTCCACGCCGTCGACTGGAAGGGCCTCGGGCTCGGCGACCTCGACCCGTGCCCCGAAGGCGGCAGCCGGCTCGGTGCCCGGGTCGACGCCTGGGCCGACTTCCTCGCCTGGTGCTCGCCCGACGCCCGCCAGGAGGTACCCGAGCTGGCCCTCGCCTGGCTGCGGGAGAACCAGCCGCCCGACATCGACGAGCCCGCCCTCTGCTGGGGCGACAGCCGCATCGGCAACCAGCTCTTCGCCGGGCGGGAGTCGGCCGACACCGTCCACGTCGCCGCCGTCCTCGACTGGGAGATGGTCCACGTCGGCGACCCGGTCCAGGACCTGGGCTGGTTCACCTGGCTCGACCACACGATGTCGGCCGGGCTCGAGCTGCCCCGGCTGCCGGGCCTGCCGTCCTACGAGGAGACGGCGGCGCGCTGGGAGGCGGCCACGGGCCGATCGGCCGAGCACCACCGCTGGGCCGAGATCAACGCCGGCGTCGGCTTCGCCATCGTCATGGTCCGCCTGACCGCCCTGCTCGAGGACTCGGAGCTGTTCCCCCACGACTCCGACTTCGAGCGCACCAACATGGCCTGCGTCGCCCTCGAACGGGCCCTCGCCGCCATGGACGTCCACCCCTCCGACCTCTCCTAGGACTCCGATGACCCTCTCGCCGCTGGACGAGTACCCGATCCACGTCCGCCGACCCCGCCCCGCCACCCCAGGGCGACGTCGGCGGACGTGGACACCTCCGCCTGCCGGACAGCCGTCTGGTGGATCCCCCCGCTCGACCGGAGCTCGACTGTCATGACCCTCTCGCCGCTGGACGAGTACCCCATCCACCAGGCGCCGATCTCCATGCGCCACGTCGCGACCAGCGACAGGAACTTCTACGACCGCTACTACTTCAACTGCCACGGGAGCACCGACGAGGTCTTCGTCGTGTTCAGCATGGGCCAGTACGCCAACCTCGGCGTGCAGGACTCGTTCCTGCTGGTGGCCGATGCGACGAGCCACAACGTCATCCGGGCCTCGCGGGCGCTGACCCTCGATCGGATGGACACGACCTGCGGGCCGATGAAGATCGAGGTCATCGAGCCGCTGAACGTCGTGCGGGTCGTCTGCGAGGAGAACGAGCACGGCATCGCCTGCGACATGACGTGGACCGGGGCCATCCCCGCCCACGAGGAGCCGGGCCAGGTGATGCGGCTCAACGAGCGCCAGACGTTCGACTCGATGCGCTACGCCCAGACCGGTCGCTGGGAGGGGTGGATCCAGGTCGACGACCGTCGCTACGACGTCACCCCCGACCGGTGGTGGGGGAGCCGCGACCGCTCGTGGGGCGTCCGTCCCGTCGGCGAGCCGGAGCCGCCCGGCATCCAGGCGGCCAAGCCCATGGAGGGCTTCTACTGGATCTACTGCCCGATGCAGTTCGAGGAGTTCTCGATCCTGTGCATCTACCAGGACCTGCCCGACGGCACGCCGGCGATGCGCCAGGCGGTGCGAGCCTGGCCCGACGGGCGGACCGACGACCTGGGCATCCCGACCATCGACATCCGCTTCGAGGAGGGCACCCGCAACGCCCTCGGCGCGACCTGGCACCTCACCGAGGAGGGCAAGCCGCTCGACATCGAGGTCGAGGTCCTGTTGCCGGTGCACCTGAGCAAGGCCACGGGCTACGGCTCGGAGCCGGACTGGCGCCACGGCATGTGGCAGGGCGACCTGGTCGTGCAGGGCCTGCGCTTCGACCTGACCGACCCCGAGGTGCTCGCGTCGATCTGGGGGATCAAGGAGAGCGTCAGCCGCTTCACCTGCGGCGACCACGTCGGCCACGGCCTGTTCGAATGGCTCCTCATCGGCCGCCACGACCCCTCCGGCTGGACCGGCTGGTAGGTTCGCCGCCCAGGAGGGCAGGCGATGACACGACGGCGGTTCACCAGGGTGATCGCGGCGCTGGCGGTGCTGGCGGCGACCACGACGACGAGGGGCCCGGCCGGGGCCGGGGCGCCGGCGCCGCGGGCCGACGGGCCGCCCGAGGGGGCGGTGCTGTTCTTCCCCCAGATCCCCGACCAGAAGACCGTCTCGTTCTGGCAGGGCCAGCGGACCGAGGACGAGGACTGCTGCGACTACACCCCCGGCACCGTCGGGCAGGCGCTGGTCGGCAACTTCGACGGCGACGGCTTCGACGAGGTCTACGCCTACTCGATCGGGACCTACTACCAGTTCCACGCCCGGCCCTCCATCGAGGACACGCCCGAGGGCCCGGTCTTCGACCTCTCCCTGATCGGCTCGCACCTCTCGGGCCTCTACATCCCGCTGGTCGGTGACTTCGGCGGCCCGACGGGCCCCGGCGGGCGGTCGATCGACGACATCCTCTGGTACGCCCCCGGCTCGGCCCGCGACACGCTGTGGATCCACAAGGCCGACGGGGCGGCGTCGCGGTACCACCTCCGGATCGACGGCAGCTACCGGCCCGTCGTCCTCGAGGGCGACGGGTCCGAGCCCGAGTCGATCCTCTGGTACGCCCCGGGCCGGGCGTCCGACTCGATCTGGGACTTCCGCGACGTCCCCACCGGGGGTCACCGCACCCACCCGCTGCGGATCGACGGCGACTACCAGCCGACGTCCTTCGCGACCGACGACGCCCGCCTCGTGCACTGGTACTCGGCCACGGGCTACGACTCCACCTGGCTGTTCGATCCCGTCGACCCCGTCTCCCGCGCCGCCAGCTTCCGGTTCCGGAACCTCGCCACCCCGCAGGTCACGGGCACCCGGAGGCCGATCGCCCTCGACCGGGGGGCCACGGCCGGCGTGTTCCTCTACGCCCCCGGCTCGGCCCCGGACACCTACATCGGCACCACCGACGCCACCGGCGGGACGCTCGCCACCGCCACCACCCAGGTCTGGGGGGACTACCGGCACGTCGTCGCCGGCGACGTCACCTCGGCGACTCCCGGCCAGAGCGACGGCGTCGACGAGCTGGTCTTCGGCGGAGCCGGGCGGGGGGTGATGTGGCGGATGCCCACGATCGCCACCCGGATCGAGACCGTCTACGAGGGCCTGCCCGGCCCGGTCGTCCCCGCGGTCGTGGCCACCGAGCTGCCGCCCGGCTAGCCGGGCGCGGCGGCGAAGACCACCACCGACGCGGTGTAGCCGTGGAGGCGGTTGTGGCCGCCGATGGGGCCGACCTCGCCGGCGCAGGCCATGCCGGCGAGGGCCGGGCCGACCACCGTCGCGACGATCTCGGCATCGTGGTCCGGTTGGCCGAAGAAGGCCGAGCCCCGGCCGTTGCACGTGAACAGGAGGGCGCCGCGCTCGGCGCTCGGCCGGGCGGGGGGCAGGTCGGCCATCAGGGCCCGGAGCTCCTCGTCGGCGCTGTCGGCGTCGCGCACGTGGAACTGGACGGTGGTGCCCACCTCGACCTGGGTGCCGACGGCGACGGCGCGCCGGTCGGGGTCGACGCCGGTGACGTTGCGGATGAGGAAGTCGCCGGTGCGGAACGTCGCCTTGGTCTCGTCGACCACCACGCCGATCTGCGGCCCGACCTCGAAGATCGAGCGGTCGTCCTCGGCGAGCGACGCGGCCGAGGCCAGCAGCCGGTCGAGGGCGGGCTGGCCGGCCAGTTCCAGCAGCAACGGGCCGTCGACCTCGGTGACGATCATGGGATCGCCGACGGGGCGGCAGCCCTGCGACACCACGGGCACCACCTCGGCGCCGGGGGGCAGGAGGACGCCGACGGCACCGTCGCGGTGCACCTCGTCGTCGAGCACCAGCCGGTTGCCGCCGGGACCGCGGGCCGACGAGGCCAGACCGCCGACCACCGTGAGGTCGGGGAGATCGTCGGCCATCGTGGCCAGGAGGGCGTCGAGCGGCAGGCTGAACGGGTCCGACAGGAGCACCAGGGTGCGGGGCCCGCCCTCGCCGGCGGCCTGGGGCACGCCGAGGATGCGGACGCCGCCGTCGGTGGGGTGGGCGGTGATGCGCACCGGCAGGACCGGTCCGGTGCGCCCGGCCCAGAGGGCGATGGCGGGCCCGTCCTCGGCCTCGTGGGGACCGCCGATGACGGTGCTGGCGGCGGCGCCGACGAGACAGCCGGGCTGCAGGGTCGCTCGGATCGTGGCCGCGATGTCCTCGGCCGCGCCGGCGAGGGCGGGGGAGAGGAACACGACGGCGAGGTCGGGCGCCGAGCCGACGCGGTCGAGCACCGCCCCCACGACCTCGCCCACGGCCTCGGGCGGCGAGGGGTGCTCGGAGAGGGCGGCGGCGAAGGCGGTCATCCCGCCGGGGGCAGCAGGGTCAGGGGCACGACGGTGGTGGGGCCGGCGTCGAGCCGGCAGTGGGCCTCGACGACGCCGTACTCCGTGAACTCGAGCTGGGCCCGGACCAGCCGGTAGTTGAACTTCCCCGGCTCGACCTGGAGGGGCTGGACGTTCCGGGCGACCTGCTCGTCGTCGCGCCGGTAGACGACCTCGAGGGCGCCCTGGCCGGCCTCGTCGGGACGGCAGCGGACCAGGACGAGGAGGTGCGGTTCGATCGTCACGGGCACCGGCGACGGCGCCGCCAGGGAGAAGTGGACACCGGTGAGGTCGATCCGCGCCGCCGGCCCCGGGGCCTGGCGCATCTCCATCTCCTCGATGAACACAGCAGCGACGATGTCCATCCGCCCACCCTAGGGAACTCCCCCCGAAAGTTCGCCGGGGGTCCCCCCGAGGGGGCAGATGCGCTTGGTAGGGTGCCGGTACCCGGACGGTGGGTTCGGGTTCGCGGGACAACAGGGGGAACCTCGACGATGCCAAGCTCCATCGCTCGGTCCGTTCGCGCCATGGCGGTTGCCGTGGTCGCCATGCTGGCGGCCGTCACGGCCGCGGCGACCGGTCCGGCACCGGTCGCGGCGGTGCCGCCGTCGACACCGCTGGTGACCACCCTCGCCGGCAACGGTGCCGCCACCGACACCTCCGGCGCGGCCCCGGTCGCGGCCGGGATGGCGTTCGGGCCGACCTGGGCGATTGCCGATGTCCACGGCCGGGCCATCGTCTCGGACCGGACGACGTGCCGGCTGCGGTGGATCGACCTCGCCGGGTTGGTCACCGACATCGCCGGCACCGGCACCTGCGGCTATGCCGACCCCGTCGACCACGCCGGACCGCAGGCGGCGCTCGCCCAGCCCACCGGGCTGGCCCTGGCCGGTGACCTCGTCACCGGCGTCGTGTACGTCGCCGACACCGGGAACTGCCTCGTGCGGCGGCTCGAGGTGGCGACCGGGCTGCTGACGACCTACGCCGGCCTGCCCCCCGACACCAGCGGCGTCCGCTGCGGTGGCACCGGCGACGGCGGGCTGGCGACCAGCGCCCGGCTGGACGGCCCGACCGGGCTCGATGTCGACGCGGCCGGCAACCTGTACATCGCCGAGACCACCGGGTGCCGCATCCGGAAGGTGGCCTCCGACGGCACGATCAGCACCATCGCCGGCTCGGGCACCTGTGGGTACCAGGCCGGTGCGGCCACATCGGCCCGGTTCAACGGCCCTCGGGGCGTGGCCGTCACCCCGGGGGGCGCCGTGGTCGTCGCCGACACCCTCAACCACCGCGTGCGCTACGTGTCCGGCGGCTCGGTCACGACCGTCGCCGGCACCGGCACGGCCGGCGGCACCGGCGACGGCGGCGTCCCGACCGCAGCCCTCCTCAGCAGCCCCCAGGGCGTCGACGTCGACGCCGCCGGGCGGGTGTTCGTGGCCGACTCCGGCAGCTGCCGGATCCGCCGCTTCACCGTCAACGGCACCATCACCACGTCGGCCGGCACCGGCACGTGCGGCGACAGCGGTGAGCGGGGCGCCGCCACCAGCGCCCAGCTGGGCGCCGTCGGCAACGTCTCGGTCGCCCCCAGCGGCGACCTGGTGATCAGTGACGTCGTCACGTCCACCCGCGGCAAGGTCAAGGTCGTCGACGGGGCGGCCGCCCCCACCGCCCACACGTCGGTGCACTCCGCCCTCGTGCACGACTGGCGCGCCTACGGCAACTCCAACGTCGGTGGCAACTGGACCGCCGGTGACGGCGCCTACTCGATCGAGCTCCCGGACGGTCGGGTCCTCTGGTACTACTCCGACAGCTACGTCGGCTCCTCCAACCCGGCCAGCCTCGACTACATCGAGCCCGACCACTCGCGCGGGCACGTGTTCTTCATCAACAACCAGGTCGTGGTGCAGACGCCGAACCCGTCCGGTCCTTCGACCTTCGAGAACCAGTGGCCGTACGGCGTCCGGCAGAACTACTTCGCCAACCCCGCCGCCGGACGCGTCTACTGGCCCGGGGCATCGTTCATGAAGGACGAGGACACGGTGTCGGTGCTCCTGCGCGACTGGCGGCTGCCCGTTCCCGGCGTGCCCGGCGACCACGGCGAGATCGTCGGTGTCGCCGTGGCCGACATCGACGTCGACGACCTCGACGCTCCGCCCACCCCGGTCGACATCCCGGCCCTGGCGCCCTCGGGCAGCAACCCGAACTGCACTGAGGTCGAGTACCAGGACTCGGCCCTGGCCGACCCCGACGGCCTCGGCTACACGTACGTCTACGGGATCGAGCGCTGCCCCGGCGGAGTCCTGGGCTCGGTCTACCACCTGCACGTGGCCCGTCTGCAGGGCACCGACCTGACGGCGGCGTCGTCCGCCAACCCGTGGCGCTACTGGGTCGGCGGCACCTGGTCGGCCAACCCGGCCGATGGGTATGCGGTCGCCGGGCGTCTCCCCACCGGCGCGGGCGGGACGGTCGACGACGCCCTCTACGAGGCCTCGATCGTCCGCACCGACGGCGGCTACCGGATGACCGCGATGTACGGCCGGTCGGTGGGGGGCGTCCCCGTCGTCGACCTGCGGCGGCGGACGGCCCCCAACCCGTGGGGACCGTGGAGCGCCCCGGAGTCGCTGATCGACATCCCCGACGTGGGCCGCGCGGGCTACAACAGCCCGGCGACCTGCACGCTGGTGCCGTACAACGCCAAGGAGCAGGCCCCGTTCGCCTCTGACACCGACATGGTGATCTCGTACCACGTGAAGGTGGTCAGCACGGGGACTGGTTGCCCCAACGGGCCACCGCCGCCGGCGTGGGACACAGGCGATCTCAACAAGAACGTCGACCTCTACCGGCCCCGCTACGTGCGGGCCCGCATCGAGGCCCCCAACGCGCCGACGGGCGTGACGCCGGTCCACGGCAGCCACAACAGCGTCACCCTCGCCTGGCAGCTCCCGACCGACGACGGCGGCGCCTGGCCGTCGGCCTACCGGATCACCGCCCACGTCGGCGGGAGCCCGGTCCACACCGTCACCGTGCCGACGGCCAATACGATCCTGAACGGCAGCACCGTGACCGGCGCCATCACCGGGCTGACCAACGGCACCAGCTACACGTTCAAGGTCGAGGCCATCAACGAGGCGGGCACCGGCCCGGCCTCGGCGGCGTCGACCACGGCCAGCCCCAGCCGCTGCGGGCCCTACGCGTCCTGCACGGCGGCCGTGGACGACGTCTACCGGGCGCTGATGAACAAGGTGCCCACAACGACTGAGCGCACCAACGCCGTCAACGCCCTCACCGCCGGGACCACGACCCTCGGGGCCATCGCCGAGGGGTTCCGGTCGAACGCCGAGCACCTGAACAACATCGATCCGGTGATCCGGATGTACCTGGCCTTCTTCCTGCGCCTGCCGGACCTGGGCGGCTACCGGTACTGGGTGAAGCAGCGCCGCGAGCCCACCACCCTGGCGGACATCGCCGACGACTTCGCCAGCTCGCCCGAGTTCACCACCCTCTACGGGACTCTCAGCGCGGAGGAGTACGTCGAGCTCGTCTACAACAACGTGCTGGAGCGCGACGGCGACCCGTCGGGCATCGCCTACTGGACCGGCCAGATCGAGAACCAGGGCAAGACGCGGGGCTGGGTGATGACCCAGTTCAGCGAGACCAGCGAGAACAAGACGCAGGACGCCCCGCTGGTGCGGGATGCGGCGGCCTGGCTGAACCTCCACACTCGGCCCCCGACCCTGCCCGAGCGGGACCCGGCCGCCAGCTTCTCCACGCTCACCGAGCGCCTCCTCCGCCGCAGCGACTACTCCACGGCGCACGTGGTCGATCCGACGTAGGCCGCCGGGCCGCGGGGTCGCCGTCAGCCGTGGATCTGGTGGCCGGCGACCCAGGTGGCGGTGCAGCGGAGCGAGGTCGGGTCGAGGGCGACGATGTCGGCGTGGCGGCCGGAGGCGAGAGCGCCCCGATCGCTGAGGCCCAGCAGCGCCGCGGGGGTGGTCGAGGCGGCGCGCACCGCCCGTTCGAGCGACACGCCGACCCGCTCGACCACCAGGGCGACGGCGGCGTCCATCGTGAGCGACGACCCGGCGAGCGTGCCGTCGGGCAGCCGGGGGGCGGTGCCGTCGTGGGCGACCCCGATCGACCCCACCCGGCCGGCGCGCCAGGCCACGGCGTCGGTGACGAGCAGGACCCGGCCGTCGGGCTTGCAGCGGAAGGCGACGTCGAGGGCGGTCGGGTGGACGTGCACGCCGTCGGCGATCAGCGACACCGTCACCCGGTCGTCGGTGAGGAAGGCGCCGACCATCCCCGGCTCGCGGTGGTGGAGCGGCGACATGGCGTTGTAGCCGTGGGTGACCAGACGGGCGCCGGCGTCGATGGCCGCGGTGGCCTGACCGAGCGTGGCGTCGGTGTGGCCGATGGCGACGAGGGTCCGCCGGCCGGCGAGGGCGGTGATGGCGGCGGTGGCCCCGTCGACCTCCGCGCCCAGCGTCACCAGGCGGACGGTGCGGGGGAGCGTCGCCAGCCACTCGAGGTCCGGCGGCCGGACCAGATCTCCGGGGTGGGCGCCGTGGGCCCCGCCGAGGAACGGCCCCTCGAGGTGGGCGCCGGGGATGCGGGGCCGGGGAGCGGGCCGGTCGGCCGCCGCGGCGATGCGGTCGAGCCGATCGGCGTAGGCGTCCAACGGGGCCGTGACCAGGGTCGGGAGCCACGTCGTCGTGCCCTGGGCGGCGAGCAGGGCATCGAGCCGATCCCAGTCGGCCGGAGTGGTCGCGGCGGCCACGTCGACGTCGTCCACCCCGTTGACCTGGAGGTCGACGAACCCCGGCGCCAGGATGCGATCCGGCACCGGGCCGGTGGTCGGCACGACCGACGTGATGCGCCCCCCGTCGGTCTCAACGAGGCCGGGACTGAGCACCCCCATCGGCGTCACCACGTGCGACGCGGAGAGCACGGTCATGGGGACGGACAGTACTGGCCGGTACCCTGCCCTTCAGATGACCAGGGACGGAGGGACCGTGAGCGACGACAGAGGGGGATGGTGAGCGGCGACGGCACGGGCGTGTCGACGCGGGACGCGATCATCGTCGAGGCGCGCCGCTGCTTCGCCGACAAGGGCTTCGACGGCACGTCGCTCAACGACATCGCCGCCGGGGTCGGCATCCGCCGCCCCAGCATCCTCCACCACTTCCCGTCCAAGGAGGCCATCTACGCCGAGGTCTTCCTCGGGGTGATGGGCCAGTGGTCGGCCCAGGTGGAGCAGGCCGTCGAGGAGCCGGTGCGCGAGGGCTGGAACAAGGTCGACCACGTGCTCACCGCCGGCTTCATGTTCTTCCAGGAGAACCCCGACTTCGTCCGCATCGCCCGGAGGGAGGCGCTCGAGGGCGGCCAGCACCTCCCGATCGACCTGGGCAAGGCCCTCCGGCCCCACTTCCAGCGGGCCGTCGCCTACTTCCAGCGGGAGATGGACGCCGGGCGGCTGCGCCAGCACGATCCCGAGCACATCATCCTGTCCGGCATCGGCGCGCTGATGAGCTACTTCAGCGACGGCCCGTTCCTCACCGGCCTGCTCGACCGCGATCCCTACACCGACGAGGAGCTGGAGATCCGTCTCCAGCAGGTCCGGGCGTTGTTCCGGGCTGCTCTCCTGCCGGAGACCGAACGCTAGGTTCCGGCGTCGTGTCGACGACGTCCAGCCGCACCCTGTCCGAGGCCGCCTCCAAGGCCCTGCTCCGGGGTCACGGCGTGCCCCTCCTCGACGAGCGGGAGGTGGCCACGGCGCCGGAGGCGGTGGAGGTGGCGGCCGAGCTGGGCCACCCGGTCGTGGTGAAGCTGTGCGGTGACGCCATCGCCCACAAGACCGAGCGGGGCCTGGTGAAGCTGGGCCTGGGCGACGCCACGGCCGTCGAGCACGCGGCCGAGGCGCTGCTGGCCGCGGCCACGCCCGAGGACGGCGAGGTCAGCCTGCTCGTCGCCCCGATGGTGAGGGGCACGAGGGAGCTGATCGCGGGCGTCAGCCGCGACCCGCAGTTCGGCCCGACCGTCCTGCTGGGCGTGGGCGGGATCCTGGCCGAGGCCGTGGGTGACGCCGTCGTGCGGATGGTGCCGCTCGGCCGAGCCGACGCCGAGGACATGATCGACGGCCTGGCCACCCAGGCCCTGCTGGGCCCCTTCCGGGGCGAGCCCGCGGTCGATCGCGACGCCCTGGTCGACGTCCTCCTCGGGCTGTCCGCCGCGGCCGAGGCCGACGACGCCATCTCGGCGATCGACCTCAACCCGCTGATCGTGGTCGACGGTCGACCGATCGCCGTCGACGCCCTCGTCGAGATCGGGGACGCGGCCGGAGCCGCGAGCGCGAGCACGACCGCGCCGCCTACCGCCCGGCCGACCCCCGAGCAGTTCCGGGCCCTGTTCGAGCCCCGCGGCATCGTCGTCGCCGGGGCCTCGACCCACCCCGGCAAGTTCGGCTTCGTGACGCTGCACAACATCCTCGCCTGCGGCTACGAGGGCCAGGTCTTCGCCACCAACCGCGACGGCGCCGAGGTCCTGGGCGTCACCTGCGTGCCCGACATCGCCGACGTCCCCGACGGGGAGGCCGACCTGGTCGTCGTCTGCACCCCGGCGAGCGCCAACCCCGACCTGCTGCGGGGAGCGGCGGCCAAGGGCATCACCGCCGCCTTCCTCACCAGCGCCGGCTACGGCGAGGCCGGGCCCGACGGCGTGACGCTCCAGGAGGAGCTGGTCGCCCTGTGCGCCGAGCTGGGCATCCTCCTCGCCGGCCCCAACGGCCAGGGTGTGGTGTCGACCCCGTCGAAGCTCTGCGCCCAGATCGTCGCCCCGTACCCGCCGGCCGGGCGCATCGGCGTCGCCAGCCAGTCGGGCAACTTCGTCTCCAGCTTCGAGAACCTGGCGGTGGCCACCGGCGTCGGCATCAGCCGGGCCATCAGCGCCGGCAACGCCGCCGCCGTCACCGTGCCCGACTACCTGGCCCACTTCGCCGACGACCCGGAGACGGCGGTCGGCCTGGCCTACGTCGAGGGCATCCCCGACGGCCGGGCCTTCGCCGAGGCCCTGGCCCCCGTGGTGGCCCGGCAGCCCCTCGTCCTGCTCAAGGGCGGTTCCACGGCCGGGGGTCAGAAGGCTGCGGCCAGCCACACCGGCTCGCTGGCCACCGACGACCGGGTCTTCGACGGCGCCGCCCGCCAGCTCGGCATCACCCGGGCGGCCAGCGTCGAGGACGCCTTCGAGGCGGCCGCCACCTTCGCCACCCAACCGCTCCCGGCCGGGCCCCGAACCGTCGTCATGACCACCGCCGGCGGCTGGGGCGTGGTGTGCGCCGACGCCATCACCCGGTCCGACCTCGAGCTGCTGCCGCTGCCGGACGACCTGCGGGCGGCCATCGACGAGCACCTGCCGCCCCGCTGGAGCCGGAGCAACCCGGTCGACCTGGCCGGCGGCGAGACCCGCGACACCATCCCGACGGTGATGGAGCTGATCGCCCGCCACGCCGAGGTCGACGCCCTGATCTACCTGGGCCTCGGGATCCAGGCCAACCAGGCCCGGCTGATGCGCGACGGCGGCTTCCACCCCGACCACGGCATCGGTCGCATCGTCGAGTACCACGAGCGCCAGGACGCCCGCTTCGCCCAGGCGGCGGCCGACATCTCCGACGCCACCGGCAAGCCCATCCTGGTCGCCACCGAGCTGGCCGTCGCCGACCCGGCCAACCCGGGCCCGGCGACCGTCCGGGCCACCGGCCGGCTCTGCTACCCGACCGCCGACCGGGCCGTCCGCGCCCTCGAGCACCTGTGGCGGAGGACGCGCTGGCTGGAGCGCCATGGCTGACGTCATGCCGATGTTCCCGCTGGGGAGCGTGCTGGTGCCGTCGATGGTGCTGCCCCTGCACGTGTTCGAGGAGCGCTACCGGCGGATGGTGCGCGACTGCCTCGACGGCACGCCCGAGTTCGGCGTCGTGCTGATCACTCGGGGGAGCGAGGTGGGCGGCGGCGACGTCCGCACCGATGTCGGCACCGTGGCCCGGATGGTCGAGGCGGCCGAGCTGCCCGACGGCCGGTTCGCCCTCCACTGCGTGGGCACCCGCCGCATCCGTGTCGAGCGCTGGCTCGACGACGACCCGTACCCCCGGGCCGAGGTCGACGACTGGCCCGACGACGTCGACGGCACCCCCGACGATCTGGCCGAGGGCCGGGACCGGGCCCTGGTCGAGCTGCGCCGCGCCCTGGGCCTCCAGGCCGAGCTGGGCGACCCGGCCCCGCCGGCGACGGTGGAGGTCGACCTCGATCCCGAGCCGGCCAGCCACCAGATCGCCGCCCTGGCGCCCATCGGGCCCCTCGACCGTCAGCGGCTGCTCGCCGTCCCCGGCACCGCCGGCCGGCTGGCGGCGGCCCACACCCTCCTCGTCGACGCCGTCGAGCTCCTGGAGGCCCGCTTGGCCCTCGGCTGATGGTAAGAAGGTCGCTCCCGCGACCCCCGGAGCCGCAGTGGCCAAGAGCGACAAGGTGGACCTGAAGAAGGACGGGCCGTCTCCCAAGGAGTCCGCCAACGAGGTCTTCGGCCTCGTCCGCGACTACGCCAAGCAGGAGACGATCGACCCGCTCAAGGGCCTGCTCGGCTTCGTGAAGAAGGCCCTCCCGGGTGCGTTCCTGGTGGGCATCGGCCTGATCGAGCTCATGGCCTTCGTCCTCCGGCTGTCCCAGGCGGAGGGATCCGACGTCTTCGACGGCCGCTGGTCGTGGGCTCCCTACGGCATCACCCTCGCCGTCGCCACCTTCGTCCTGATCTGGGCCAAGCGGGGCCTGTCCTCGAAGAAGTCGCCCACCGCAGGAGCGTCCCGATGACCGCCCCCACCACCGAGAAGATCACGCGCAACGACATCGAGACCAAGCTCCGGGAGATCCAGGGCGAGGTCGACGAGACGGCCGAGTCGGCCAAGGGCATGGCCGTCGCCGTCGGTGCCGCCATCGCCGTGGGCGTCGTCGTGGTGGTCTTCCTGCTCGGCAAGCGCCGGGGCAAGCGGGGGACCACCGTCGTCGAGGTCCGGCGCTTCTAGCCGTGCCCCGCAAGGTCAACCCCCCGATCCGTGGCGTCTGGAAGCTGGTCGCGCGCGCCCAGCGCGTCGGCCTGTCCGAGGGGATGCGGGGCAAGGGCAGCACCTGGCTCGCCGTCGGCGTGGGCGCCTGGGGCCTCCAGCGCCTCCGGGCCATGGCGGTCAAGGAGGACGAGATCCTGCTCCGCGAGCCGCTCGGCCCGGGCGAGACGCTGACCATCCGCCACGAGACGACCACCCGCGCCGAGGAGACCAAGCGCCGCAAGGACGCCGAGAGGGAGCGCAAGGCTGCGGAGAAGGCCCGCAAGGCGGCGGAGAAGGCCCGCAAGGCGGCCGAGAAGGCCCGCAAGGACCGTCGTCGCCGCTGACCCCGGGCACCCCTGCCCCCGGGTGGTGGTGGGGGACCTCGCGCCCGGGGCGGCCATGATGGGCTCCGTGCAGGTCCGCCTTCGCAACCCCACCCGCACCGTCGAGATGGACGGTCCCGTCACCGTCAGGGTGCTGGTCGACCGGCTGGGGCTCAACCGCGAGTCCGTGCTGGTGATCCGGGACGGCACCCTCGTCCCCGGCGACGAGCTGCTGCCGGCCGATGCCGAGGTCGAGATCCGGCCGGTCATCTCCGGGGGAGCGGTCCGGTGAAGTGCCAGGTGTGCCGGGGGTCGGCCGTCATCGACGTCCGCCGCCACAACGCGAACTTCTGCATCGAGCACTTCCAGAAGCTGTGCCGCGACCAGGTCGCCAAGGCCATCAAGCAGTTCGCCATGCTCTCGCCCGGCGACAGGGTGCTCGTCGCCGTGTCCGGGGGCAAGGACTCCCTGGCCCTGTGGGATCTGCTGGTCGAGCTGGGCTACGAGGCCGACGGCCTCTACGTGGGCCTGGGCATCGACGGCTACAGCGACGTCTCGGGCGAGTTCGTCCATCGCTTCGTCGAGGCGCGGGGGCTGAAGCTGGTCGAGATCGACCTGCGGGCCGACGAGGGCTTCGACGTGCCCACCGCGGCGGCCGTCACCCGGCGGGTGCCGTGCTCGGCGTGCGGACTGTCCAAGCGGCACCTGTTCGACCGGGCCGCCCGCGAGGGTGGCTACGACGCCGTGGCCACCGGCCACAACCTCGACGACGAGGCGGCCGTGCTCTTCGGGAACCTGCTCAAGTGGCAGACCGACTACCTCGGCCGCCAGCGCCCGATGCTCCCGGCCCGGGACGGCTTCCCCAAGAAGGTCAAGCCGCTGGTCCGCCTGACCGAGCGGGAGACCGCCGCCTACTGCGTGCTGCGGGGCATCGACTACCAGGTCGAGGAGTGCCCCATGGCCGCCGGCAACAAGCACCTGGGGTTCAAGGAGACGCTGAACGACCTCGAGCTGCGGTCGCCGGGGGCCAAGCACGACCTCTACTTCGGCTTCCTCGATCGGGCCGTGGATCGCTTCGCCTCGGCCGGCGACGGCTCCGGCGAGGTCGAGCTCGGGGCCTGCACCGAGTGCGGGGCGCCCACCACTGGCGAGGTGTGCGCCTACTGCCGCGTCGCCACCCGAGCCCGCGGGGTCGAGCGCGTGCCGCTCAGCCCGCCCCGGAGACGTCGATGACCGAACCCCACCGCCCGCTGGTGCCGGGCGACATGGTGTTGCTGGTCGACGCCAAGCACCGGCGCTACCTGGTCACCCTGGAGGCCGGCGCCGAGTTCCACTCCCACGCCGGGCTCATCCCCCACGACGACCTCCTCGGCCACGACGCCGGGCGCGAGGTCCGCTCGAGCCGCAACAGCCGCTACCTGGTGCTGCGGCCCACCCTCAGCGACTTCATCCTGAAGATGCCGCGCGGGGCCCAGGTCGTCTACCCCAAGGACATCGGGCCGATCCTGATGCTGGCCGACGTCCAGCCCGGCGTGCGGGTGCTGGAGTCGGGCGTGGGCTCGGGCGCCCTGTCGATGGGGATGCTGCGGGCCGGTGCCGACATCGTCGGCTACGAGCTGCGCGACGACTTCGCCATCCGGGCCCAGCGCAACGTCAGCGGCTTCCTCGGCGAGGGCGTCATGGATCGCTACCGGGTCGAGGTCCGGGACTGCTACGAGGGCATCGACGAGGCCAACCTCGACCGCATCGTGCTCGACCTCCCCGAGCCGTGGCTCGTGGTGCCCCACGCCGTCGAGGCGCTGGTCCCGAGCGGGATCCTCGTGGCCTACACCCCGCAGATCACCCAGGCGGCCCAGCTGCGGGAGGCGCTGGAGAAGCACGGCTTCGCCCAGGCCGAGACGCTCGAGGTGATGCAGCGCGGCTGGCACATCGAGGGCCAGGCGGTGCGGCCCAACCACCGCATGGTCGGCCACACCGGCTTCCTCACCCACGCCCGGCTGCTGCGGCCCTGACCCCACCGTGCTCGACGTCGTCATCATCTTGCTGCTGGTCGGCGCGGGGGTGGCCGGCTACCGGCTGGGGTTCGTCGCCCGCGCCGCCTCGTGGGCCGGGATGCTGGTGGGGCTGTTCGTCGCCGCCCGCCTGATGCCCCGGGTGATCGAGTCGCTGGGCGAGGACGCCAGCCGCTCGGGGCTCCTGCTCGTCGCCGCCGGTCTGCTGCTGGGCGGCGCGGCCATCGGCCAGGCCCTCGGGCTCCTCGTCGGCAGCCGGGCCCAGTCCGGCATCACCACGACGGGGGGCCAGCGGGCCGACCGTCTCGGCGGCGCCGTGGCCGGTGTGCTGGGCACGCTGGTGATCGTGTGGCTGCTGGTGCCGGCCGCCGCCGACATGAGCGGCTGGCCGGCCCGGGCCGTGCGCGAGTCCAAGGTCGTCCAGGCGCTCACCGACACCCTGCCGGCCGCCCCCGACGCCACCAACACGCTGCGCCGGCTGCTGGGCGACGGCTACCCCCAGGTCTTCGAGGGACTGGACCCGAGCCCCGAGGTCGGGCCCGTCCCGCAGGAGACCGGGCTGGGCCAGGAGCAGGCCCAGACCATCTCGTCGTCGATCGTCAAGGTGGTGGGGGAGGCGTGCGGGCGCATCCAGGAGGGCACCGGCTGGGTCGTCGAGCCCGGGCTGGTGGTCACCAACGCCCACGTGGTGGCGGGCGAGCCGTCGACCGTGCTCCAGCGTCAGGACGGCTCCGAGGCCGAGGCCACGCTGGTGGCCTTCGACCCCGAGCGCGACCTGGCCGTGCTGTCGTCGCCCGAGCTCGGCCTGCCGGCGCTGCCCGTGGGCGACTCGGCCGTCGACCAGCGGGGCGCCGTGTTCGGCCATCCCGGCGGGGGCGACCTCGAGCTGTCGCCGTTCGTCACCCGCCAGCGGATCAACGCCGTGGGCACCGACATCTACGGCTCGCCCGGCACCGAGCGCGACGTGCTGGTCCTCGCCTCCGACCTGGCGCCGGGCGACTCCGGCTCGCCCCTCGTCGACACCGCCGGCCAGGTCGTCGGGGTGGCCTTCGCCATCGCCCCGGACCGCGACGGCGTCGCCTACGCCCTCTCGACCGACGAGCTCCGCACCGTGCTCGACCAGGTCGGCACCCAGGCCCTCGACGCCGGCCCCTGCGCCGCCTGATCACCCCTCCCTCTGCGAACTCGGTGGGGTAAGCGCCCGAAACCGGGCGTCTACTCCACCGAGTTCGGCTCAGTGGCTGAGGAAGTGGGCGGCGTTGCGGTCGGCGATGGCCATGATGCCGGCCTGGGGGTTGACGCCGGGGGCGTCGGGGAGCAGCGAGGCGTCGGCGACGCGCAGGTTCTCGAACCCGTGGACCCGGCCGAAGCTGTCGGTGCCGGTGCGGCGGCGATCCTCGCCCATGCCGACGCTCGACGTCAGGTGGATCGTCATCAGGTTGGCGGTCGCCGGGGTGGTGGCGTCCCACCAGCGGGCCAGGTCGGCCGGCCCCCGGGCCACGCCGGCGTCGACCACCGACGGGTACAGCTCGGTGGCCCCGGCGGCGAGGAGCAGCTCGCCCAGGTGGATCAGGCCCCGGGTCAGCCGGCTCATGTCGCCGGAGGTGAGGCGGTAGGTCACCAGCGGGGCGTCGAGGCCGGGCACGGCCAGTACCAGGCCCGAGCCCTCGCTGCGGATGGCGGCGTAGTAGACGCCGACGCTCTCCCAGTCGTCGAGGGCGGCGGCGAAGGGCGCCCCCGACTCGGCGAGGGCCATGGCCACGTGGCCCCGCCGGCTGATCGACCCGCCCAGCGTGAGGTGGGGCGAGAAGTCGGTGATACGGTGCATCGGGACGTCGCCGTGGTCGATGGCGAACGGGAACCGGGCCGCGATCTTGATGGTCGGGTGGAGCTTGAGCCCCCGGCCGATCCGGCGGCGCACGCCGCTGCGCTGGAGCAGGGCCGGGGTCTGGATGGCGCCACCGCAGACGATCACGTGCTCGGCCTCGATGTGCAGGTCCTCGATCGTGCCGTCGGGGCGGGTGCGGCGGGCCAGGGCGCCCGTGACCCGCGGGGCCGAGCCGACGAGGCGCCGCACCCGGGTGTCGGCCAGGATCTCGGCCCCGGCGGCGACGGCCCGGGGGAGCAGGGTGCGGGCCATCGTCTGCTTGGTGCCCCGGCCCCGCTCGTCGTAGGAGAAGACCCGGGGGAACTCGGTCGAGCGCCAGCCGATCTTGGCCGCCCCCTCCTCCATGAGCGCCGAGCTGCGGGGCGGGGCGCCGGGCACGGTGGCCACCTCGATGTCGTCCTCGACCGCCTCGGCGTAGCGGGTCAGGACCTCGGGGGTGAACTCGTCGATCCGGTAGCGGAGCCGCCAGTCCTCGGTCAGCGTGGCCGGGAGCCGGTGCCACAGGCCGCTGTTGATCTCGGTGCTGCCCCCGACGCAGCGGCCCTCGGCGTAGGCGATGGGCGGGGCGCCCAGGGCGCCGGCCGGGCCCCGGTGGCGGTACTGGGCCGCCATCTCCTCGATCGAGAAGGGCTCGTGGGTGCCGGGCTCGACCCAGGGCCCCTCCTCGACCACGGTGACCTGGCGCCCGGCCTCGGCCAGACGGCAGGCGGTGGTGGCCCCACCGGCGCCGGAGCCGATGACGAGGACCTCGGTCGCCAGCCGCGTCACGCGGCCTCGACCTTCGCCTGGAGGATCTCCTGCTCGGCGAGGAGCACGAGCGAGCGCAGGGCCCGGACCCACTGGCGCACCAGGCCGATCGGGTGGCCGTCCAGCCAGGCCAGGTCGTCGACGGCGGCGGTGGCGGTGGCGCGGCCCCGGCGGCGGGCCGCCGACCAGGTGCCGAGCAGGACCGTCTCACCCGCGATGCCGGCCCGGAGCACCTCGGGCATGGCCGCGAGGGTCGCCCCCACGTGCTCGGTGACCGCCCGCCGCACCTCCGGGTCGTCCGAGCTGAGCAGGGCGTCCACCACCCGACGCTCGTACGGCAACATCTCCGCCACTCTAGGACCCACCCCCGGGAGGACCCTGGTTCGGCTCCTGGGTTGACGTCGATCGGGGGGCCGGTGACTACCCTCGCTCCGATGCGCGCTGCCGTCCTGGTCCCGACGTACCAGGAGCGCGCCAACATCGAGGATCTCCTGCGGGCCATCCGGGCCAAGGCCCCGGAGGTCGACGTCCTGGTCATCGATGACGCCAGCCCCGACGGCACCGCCGACGCGGCCGAGGCGGTCGGGGCCGAGCTGGGCCAGATCGAGGTCCTGCGCCGGGCGGCCAAGGACGGCCTGGGCAACGCCTACCGGGCCGGGTTCGCCCAGGCCCTGGCCCACGGCTACGACGTCCTGGTCACCTTCGACGCCGACTTCTCCCACGAGCCCGACGCCATCCCCGTCCTCCTGCGGAAGCTGACCGACGACGGCTGCGACCTGGTGATCGGCTCCCGCTACGTGCCCGGCGGGAGCACCCCCAACTGGCCCGCGCACCGCCGGGCCCTGTCGCGCTACGGCAACCGCTACACCGGCTGGGTGCTGCGGCTCCCCGTGCGCGACATCACCTCGGGCTTCCGGGCCTACCGGGCCTCGACGCTGCTCGACATCGAGTACGCCACCACCCGGGCCTCGGGCTACGCCTTCATGACCGAGCTGGCCGTCCGCATCGACGCCCTCGGGGCGACCATCGGCGAGGTGGCGATCGAGTTCCGCGACCGCGAGCGGGGCACCTCGAAGATGTCGGGCCGGATCATCGCCGAGTCGATGGCCCGGGTGACGTGGTGGGGGATCAGGGGTCGGCTGCGGCGGGGGCCGGCCCGCCCCTGAGGGGCCGAGCGCAGCGAGGCCTCTCAGCGAAGGTACGGGTGGTCTGGCCGGCGACGAAGGAGCTGGCCAGAACGGCTCAGGGCCCGCTCGGGTGCAGGTCGTCGCTCGGGTCGCCCGCGGATCGCTGATCTGCACGGGTCCTGAGGCGTTCGACGAGCGCGGCCACGGCCGCGCCGGCCAGGACGCAGGTCATGATGTCGAGGGGCAGGCGGAAGCGGGAGATGCCGTAGAAGGTGGCGCTGACGATCACCACGGTGACCAGCGAGGCGACCGCGGGGAGCAGGTCGGCCCGGCGGCGACGCAGGGCCACGGCACCGGCGATCGAGACCGGGACGAGGGCCCAGAACGTGATGTAGCCGGCCCACGACGCCCACTCGGGCCGGCCCTCGCCCTGGTTGATGTAGACCTGCTGGTCGACGGCGTAGAAGCCGAAGGTGCGGCCGAGCCGGGCGTAGACGACCTTGGGGATGCGGCGTGGGTGCTCGCGGATGTAGTCGATGGCGGCGTCGCGCTGGAGCTTCGAGACCTGGGAGGCATCGAGGCCCCGCTCCTCGGTGCGCTCGGCCTGGTTGAAGTCGTAGGCGCACTGGACCGACCAGGACCCGATGGTGTGGGTGTCGTAGGTGCGGGGGCAGTTGGCGCCGAGCAGGGTCAGGCCGTCGTTCGTCGAGACCAGGACCGGATCCTCGAACTCGGACATGTTCCAGAGCGTCCACGGCGCGACCACCAGCCCGGCCAGCAGGACGGCCAGCCCGGATCGGATGATGCGATCGCGCCAGGGCAGATCGCGCGCCAGGACGATCGCCGGGATGATCAGCAGCGGCAGGAAGAGGCCGATCTCGGCCCGGGCCAGGACGGTCAGACCGCACAGCGCGCCGACCAAGCCGGCCCGCAGGAGGGTGGGAGAGCGGCGCAGCCCGACGGCGGCCCACAGCAAGCCGGCGATCAGGAGGGTCGAGATCGACTCGCTCATGATCACGGCGTCGTTCATCCAGAGGTTGGGGTTGGCCGCCGCCACGACCGCGGCGGCGACCCCTGCGACCGGCCCGGCGAGCGAGCGGGCCAGCAGGCCAATCAGGACGATCGCCACCGCTCCGACCAGGCAGAAGGTGAGGCGCTGGGCCATGAAGCTGTCGGGGAACAGCCGGGCGGTGGGCACCAGCGAGGCGATGGTGAGCGGCGGGTGGTCGGCGACGTGGGCGCCGGAGAAGGGGTGCTCGAACCAGTTGCCGTCGGCGGTGCCGTGGGCGGTGAGGCTGTAGAGGAAGGCGTCGCCCTCATCGGTGACGTCGTCGTCGCCGCGGAACTCACGCCACGTGTAGAGCACCCGCCACGCCAGCCCGACGAGCGCCACCGCCACGATGGCGACGATGCTCCGATCGAGTCGGCGCAACCGTGCCACCGCGCTACTTGCCGCTGTCACCGCGCTGGGACTTGGCCGCCTCGATGACCTCGCGGCGGATCACCGGCGCGTCGCGGCCGGTGCCGTGGCTGCCCGGCACCCGGTCCTCCACGGGGATCGGGCTGACCTCCTCGTGGTACTCCTCCTCCACGTTGACCTCCCACACGTCGTGGGTGGTGCCGGTGGTGATGTTCTCGACCGTGAGCATGGCCGTGAACATGGAGTGGTCCTGGTTGTTGTACCGGAACATGCCGTTGCGCCCGACGGGGTGGACGTTGGGCGTGTTCTCGGCGAGCCAGGCCCGCAGCACCTCGACGTTGGCCCGGTAGCGCTCGTCGTAGATCGGATAGGCCTTGGGCTGGCGGACGACGTAGCCCTCGATGACCTCGTCGATGTGGGCCAGGCCCAGCGTCTCCAGCTCACCCTTGGCCCGTTCGATGAGCCAGTCGTCCTCGGCGTTCCACTCGTCGTCGCCCTCCCACACGGTGTACTCGAGGCCCAGCGTGTTGCGGCCCTCCTTCACCATGAAGGGCGACCACGACCCGAAGTTCTGGATGCGCATGGTGCGGACGCTGGGATCGTGGATGTAGATCCAGTTGTCGTCGAAGTCGACGGTGGCCTCGGGTAGCACGAGGGCCACGATCATGTAGTCGCGGTAGCGGAGGTCGGCCGCCGCCGCCTTGACCTCGTCGGGCACCGGCGGGTCCATGGCCTCGAGCAGCTGCGAGATCGGCATCGAGGAGATGACCTCGGTGCACGGGTACTCCGACGAGCCCCCGCCGCGGTGCTCGGCGGTGACGCTGACGGCCCGGCCGCCCTCGTGGCGGACCTTGGTGACCGCCGTCTCCATCACGACCTTGGAGCCCTGCTCGACGACCTTGTCGCGGCAGGTCTCCCACATCATCCCGGGGCCGTGCTTGGGGTACTGGAACTCCTCGATGAGCGAGGTGATGTCCTTCTGGTTCCGCTTGGGCAGCAGGGCGTTGACGAGGGCGTTGCCGAGCGAGAGGCCCTTGACCCGCTGGGCGGCCCAGTCGGCCGGCATCTCGCTGACGGGGACGCCCCAGAGCTTCTCGGTGTAGGTCTTGAACAGGGCCTTGTAGAGGCGCCAGCCGAACCGGGCGACCAGCCAGCCCTCGTAGTTGGTCTGGTCCTTGGGGGGCCGGATGCGGGCCCAGGCGTAAGAGACGACGTACCCGGTCGCCTCGATCGGCCCGACGTTGCGCAGGGCGTTGAAGGCCCGCAGCGGGTAGTCGAGGTACTTGCCCTTGTAGAAGATGCGGCTCTTGCGGGGCCGCATGAGGAAGTCCTCCTGCGGGAGGATCTCGTGCCACAGGTCGTCGACCACCTTCACCTTGGTGAAGAAGCGGTGGCCACCGATGTCGAAGCGCCAGCCGTCGCGCTGGGCGGTGCGGGAGATGCCGCCGACCATGTCGTCGGCCTCGAGCACGGTGGAGGCGACGCCGTGCTTGTGGAGCTGGAACGCAGCGGTGAGACCGGCGGGGCCGGCCCCGATCACCACGACCTCGTGCTCGGTGGAGGCGGTCGTCGGGGCAGTGGGGGTGTCGGACATGTGGGTCTGTGGGATCTCTCTCGAACGTGGGTCCGGGCCGACGGACGAGGGTACTCGGCGGGCCTGCCGGGACCCAGGACGGGAGGGGTGTGCAGGTAACGTCGGGTCCCGCATGGTGAGCGACCCCCACGACGACGCGGCGCGGCGCTCCCCCCGGGCCCTGCCGCACGTCCCGGCCATCGACGGGCTGCGGGCCGTCGCCGTCATCGGCGTGCTGCTGTTCCACGGCGGGGTGTCGTGGATGCCGGGTGGCTACCTGGGCGTCGACGTCTTCTTCGTCCTCTCGGGCTACCTCATCACCACCCTGCTCCTGCGGGAGCGGGTGGCCACCGGCGGCATCGACCTGCGCCAGTTCTGGGTCCGCCGTCTCCGCCGCCTCGCCCCGGCCCTGCTGCTGCTCCTGGCCGTGGTGGGCATCGCGGCCCCCTTCCTGGTCGACGCCGCCCAGCGGGCCTCGCTGCGGAGCGACGGGCTGGCCGCCCTGGGGTACGTGGCCAACTGGCGCTTCATCGTCAGCGAGCAGTCGTACTTCGCCGGCGTGCCGTCGCCGCTGCGCCACCTGTGGTCGCTGTCGGTCGAGGAGCAGTGGTACCTGGTCTTCCCGGTGGTGCTGGCCCTCGTCCTGCGCTCGACGCGCCGGATCCGCGTGGTGCTCGCCGGCCTGGTCCTGGTCACGGTGGCCTCGGCGCTGTGGATGGCGCACCTGGCCGCCGGCCCGGTCGAGCTGTCGCGGGCGTACTACGGCACCGACTCGCGGGCCCACTCCCTGCTGGTCGGGGCCATCCTCGCCATCGCTGCCGCCCAGTGGCCGTTGCACCGCGCCCGCCGGGCCCTCGCCGTCCTCGGCGTCGCCGGGGCCGTCCTGGTGGTGGCCGCCTTCGTCCTGGTCGGCGAGGCCGATCGCTGGATGTACCGGGGTGGCTTCCTGGGCCTGGCCCTCGCCACCGCGGCCGTGATCGCGGCCGTCGCCCTGCCCCGCCCGGTCGGGCCGCTCTCGCGGGTGCTCGGCTGGGCCCCGCTGGTGGCCGTCGGGAAGGTGTCCTACGGGCTCTACCTCTGGCACTGGCCCGTCGACGTGGTCCTGACGCCCGACCGCACCGGCCTCGACGGCGACGCCGCCTGGCAGGAGCCGGCGCTGTTCGCCCTGCGCACGGCGGTCGCCGTGGCGGCCACGGTGGCCTCGTACCGGTGGATCGAGCAGCCGGTGCGGCGCGACGGGGTGGCGGGCCTGCGGCTGCGGCTGCCCCGGCCGGTCCACGGCCGCCCCGCCACCGCCGCCGTGCTGGCCGCCCTGGCCGTCTGGCTGCTGGTGGCGGGCACGCTGCGGGTGCCCGAGACCACCACGGCCACGGCGACGGGCCTGCCCCCGGCTCTGGCCACCGCCCCTCGGGGCGTGCCCGAGCTGCCCGACGAGCCGGTGATCACCATCCCCGAGGAGCTCCAGCAGGCGGCCGCCACCACCGGCCTGCCCCCGGTGCCGGAGGACCGCCCGGTCAAGGTGATGGTGGCCGGCGACTCGGTGGCGTGGACCCTCAGCTACGCCCAGCCCGTCGTGCCCGAGACGGTCGAGATGTCCTCGGCCGCCCTGATCGGCTGCGGCCTGGTGGCTGGCAACGCCCTGCCGGGCGGGCAGATCGACACGTCGAACGCGTCGTGCGGCGACTGGCCCGCCTACTGGCAGGTCAAGGCGGCCGAGGCCCAGCCCGACGTCGCCATGATCCAGTTCGGCGCGTGGGAGGTCTACGACCACCTGGTCGACGGGCAGACGGTCGAGAGCGGCACGCCGGCGATGCGCCGCCTCATCTTCGAGGGGCTCGACCGGGGGATCGGCGCCCTCCTCGCCGTCGTGCCCCAGGCCCGCCTCGCCCTGGTGGGGCCGCCGTGCATGAACGAGAAGGACGATCGGCTCGGCGGCCGGAGCAGCGAGCGCAACGACCACGAGCGGGTGGCGTGGGTCAACGGGGTCTTCGCCGACTACGTCGAGGATCTCGGTGACCGGGCCACCTACCTCGACCTGGGCGAGCTCCTGTGCCCCCAGGGCCACTTCCGCCCCTACATCGACGGGGTCGAGGTGCGCCCCGACGGCAGCCACTACGGCGACGGCACCAGCACGGCGGTGTGGAGGTGGCTGGCCGACCGGGTCGTGCCCTTCGCCCGGACGCCCGTGGCCCCGTCCTCACCCCCCGATGTCGCCGCCGCCGTGGGTGTCCCGTGAATGGGGCCAAAAGTGCCCGGCCTCTAAGGTCTCGCCCGACATGGATGTCCACCCCCCCGAACGACGGGCTGCCATCCCGCGCCACGACATGGTCGACATGTTCCTCGTCGCCGGCGCCGGGCTGCTGCTCGAGATCAGCTACACCCGCATCTTCTCGTACAAGTTCTTCTACTACTACACGTACCTGATCATCGGGCTGGCGCTGCTGGGCATCGGCGCCGGTGGCGTGGCCGTGGCCCTCTCGCCCAAGCTCCGCGACGCCAAGCTCTCCACCATCGTCGGGTGGTGTGCCGGCCTCGCCGCCCTGCTCACCTCGGCCGGCTACATGGTCGTGGCCTGGACCCCGGTCACGGTCGGCAACATCTGGCAGTACGGCACCGGCACGTCGTTCAAGAACCTGACCCTGCTCGTCGTCGTGTGCCTGGCGCTGTTCGCCCCCTTCCTCATGGTCGGGGTGATCATCTCGACCTTCTTCGGGCGCCGCAGCCAGGACGTCGGCCGCCTCTACTTCGCCGACCTGATCGGCGCCGGCCTGGCCTGCGGTGCGGTGGTGTTCATGATCCGCTACCTGGGCCCGCCCCGGACGGTGATGATCGCCGGGCTGATCCTGGCCGGTGTCTCGGTGGCCCGGTTCCTGCCCGACCGGTCGCTCCGCCAGCTGGTCCCCTCGGGCCTGGTCGCCGCCCTCCTCGTGGTCGGCGTGATCGGCATCGACGCCGTGCACGTCATCCCCGACAGCGGCAAGCGGTCCCCCCACTCCGCCGACGTCGACCGGGGCAGCTGGAGCGCCATCTTCCGCGTCGACTCGAAGTACAGCCCCGACGGCCAGAACGTCGTGCTGTACCACGACGGCCTCATCGGCTCGAGCATCCACGCGTGGGACGGCGAGGTGGCCAGCCTCGACGACAAGTACATCGCCGATGCCCGCTCGCTCCCGTTCGCCGTGCTCGACGACTCCTTCGAGGACGCCGACGGGCCCGGCAACGTGGTGATCGTCGGTGCCGCCGGCGGCAACGAGATCCTCACCTCGCTGGCCTTCAAGGCCGAGCACATCGACGCCATCGAGCTCAATCCCGTCACCTACCGGCTCCTGCGGGAGGACTACGCCGACTACTCGGGCCGGGTCGCCTACGAGCCCAACGTCAACTACGAGCTGGGCGACGGGCGGTCGTTCATCGAGCGCAGCGACGACGAGTTCGACCTGGTCTGGTTCCCCGCCCCCGACAGCTACGCGGCCTCGAACGCGGCCAGCTCGGGGGCCTTCGTCCTGGCCGAGAGCTACCTCTACACCGCCGACGCCGTCGAGGCGTCCCTCGACAAGCTCAGCGACGACGGCATCCTCGCCACCCAGTTCGGCGAGTTCAGCTACGAGGAGCGCCCGTACCGCACGGCCCGCTACGTGAGCACGGTGCGCAAGGCGCTGGCGGCCCGCGGCGTCGAGGACCCCGCCGCCCACGTGATGGTGGCCACCAGCCCGGCCGGCAACGTCGGCGCCACCGTGTACTCGACGGTGCTGGTCAAGGCGACCCCCTTCACCGACGAGGAGGTCCAGCGCTTCCAGGACCAGATCACCTTCATGGGCGCGGCCACCTCCGACGACGGGCTCCAGAGCACGGTGACCCTGCGCCACGTGCCGGGCCAGGCCGACGACGGCACGCCGGTGTCGCAGATCCTCCACCTGCCCGACGACGAGCTCGACGCCTGGTACGACGACTACGCCTACGACGTCACGCCCATCACCGACGACGGCCCCTACTTCTGGAACTTCGCCCGGCCCCGCACGGTGATCGGCCAGATGGACCAGTCGCTCCAGCCCCTCCAGACGCTCGACCCCGAGAGCGGCATCGGCGAGCGAGTGCTGATCCTCCTGCTGGGCATCGCCGGCGTCTTCGCCCTGGTGTTCCTGATCCTGCCCTTCCTGGTCATCCGCAAGGACTGGCGCTCGTTGCCCCGCAAGCCCGTGTCCGCCCTCTACTTCGCCTGTCTGGGCATGGGCTTCCTGTTCTTCGAGATCACCCTGATCCAGCGGCTCACGCTGTTCCTCGGCTACCCGACCTACTCGCTCACGGTCACGCTGGCCTCGGTGCTGATCTTCACCGGCGTCGGCGCCCTGCTCAGCGAGCGGGTGGTGCACCGGGGGTGGACGGTCGGGCTCTGGCTGCTCGGCGCCCTCGCCGTCCTCACCGGCCTCTACGAGCTGGGGCTGCCCGAGCTGATCGACGCCACCTTCGGGCTGAGCCTTGCCCTCCGCGTGGTGCTCGCCTTCCTGGTGATGGCCCCGCTGGGGCTGTGCCTGGGCATGTTCATGCCCCTCGGCCTCGGTGCCGTGGGCCGGCTCACCCCGAACCTGTCGCGGGAGTACGTCGCCTGGGGCTGGGCCGTGAACGGCTTCGCCTCGGTCATCGGCTCGGTGCTCACCACGCTCCTGTCGATGACCTTCGGCTTCCGGGTCGTGATGATCATCGCCCTCGGCGTGTACGCCGTGGCCGTGGTCGCGCTCAAGAGCCTGATGACCAGCGCCGACGCCGCGGGCGCGGCGGTCGAGGACGAACCCGATGCGACACCGGCCGGCGGGCCGACCGGCCAACCCGTCCCGGTCGGGTCGTAGGTGGCGGACACCGGGGGAGACGTCGCCGTCGAGGGGACGGCCCGGCCGGACCGCTGGCCCACCGTCGACGTCGCCCCGCTGCCCTGGCGCGGCGGCCGGCTCCTCGATCTGGCCGGCCTGGGCGCGGTGGCGCTCACCGGCCTGGTGCTCCGGGTCCTCCAGCGCTCGCCGCTGTGGCTCGACGAGG
>DASVEC010000224.1:0-12512 GCA_036380755.1 Iamia sp.
CGGGCGGTGCGGCGCAGCTCGCGCTTCTTGGCCGGGGTGACCTTGTCGCCGGACTCCAGGGACTGGCGCGCCTCGGCGCCCGCCTCGATGGCCTGGGCCAGGCGCACCTCGTCGTCCTTCGTGAGCAGGGGGTACTGCCCGATGTCGGTGAGGTAGAGGCGGACCAGGTCCTCCTCATCGCGCTCGACGCGCTCCTTGGCCAACGTTCTTCCTCTGCTGCTCGGGGCTGTGTTCGCCGGTGGTTCGGCCTGTACGTCGTGTCATCCCCGGTGCGCCCGCGGCCAGGGTGCTGCGGGCTCAGCGCACGGGTGCGCGAGCACCGGCCAGAAAGTCTCTGATCCTTGAGGATACCGGGATGGTCAATACCCTCCGCGTGCTGATCGAACCACTCGATTGCGTGACCTGTCGGCCACGGAGCGTGCTGGTTGAGCGAACGAGGAGCGAACGGCGGGCGTGTTCCTGGGCACAGGCTAGGGGCGGATCCGGTCAGATCGGCGGGGCGGAGGGCACCGGGGGACGCATCCCACCCCGGGTCACCAACAGGCCCTCGGCGCGGCGGGCGGCGGCGTGGGCGGCGTCCAGGTGGCGCGGATCGGTCGCCACCAGCGCCTGGAGGAGGGCCTCGCCCTCGTCGCGCAGGTCGGCCAGATCGGCGCGGGCGTGCCGCAGGGCGCGGGCGGGACCGGCGACCGACAGCCCCCCGGCGGGGGCCCAGCCCGCCAGCAGGCGGGACAGGACCACCCGGTGCACCACCGCCAGACGGGCGGACGACTCGGTGGCCTCGGCCAGCTCGGCGACGACGTCGGTGGCGGCGTCCGAGGGCGGTGTGACCCACGCCACCGGGTCGACGGGAGCGGGCCGGGGCAGCAGCGCCCGTAGGACCTGGGCGTGCTCCCCCGCCACCCGGGACAGCTCGGCGCCGTGGATCCGGATGGCCCCCTCCGGCGTGGTGGCGACCCAGCCGCCGGCGACGGCGAACAGCTGCTCGCACCACCACACGTCGGCCCCGAGGGCGGCACCCAGCTCGAGCATGGTGGCCGGCGCCGCGGGCAGGGCGGGTCCGGGCACGGTCGGGAGCGGATCGGCGGCCACGGCCGGCAGCGTACGTGCGGCCGGCCCTCCCTCCGGCGAACCGGTGATCAGATCGGACGGTTTCCCGGCGGATCCGATCACCGGTTCGGGAGGGGGCGGCGGGCTACCCGTGGACGGTGGGTTCCAGGGCGGGGTCGTCGGTCCGGGCGCCGGTGAGCAGCGGCACCAGCTCGACCCACGCGATGGCGGCCAGGATCACGGCCGCGCCGAGGAGGCCGCGGACGCCGAGGTCCTCGCCGGTGGCGAGGCCGAGGACGCCGGCCGAGACCGGTTCGACCAGCAGGACCAGGGCGGCGCGGGAGGCGGGGACGGCGCGCTGGCCGGCGACCATGCAGAAGAAGGCGGCGGCGGTGGCGAACAGGCCGGTGAAGACGACGGCCCCCCACGCCGCCGCACCGAAGTCGTAGCCGCCGGCCCAGAACCCGGGGACGGCGCAGACGACACCGACGGTCAGGACCTGGACGCAGGTGAAGCGGACCGGGTCGAAGCGGTCGGCGCCCCGGCTGACGACGTAGAGGTGGCCGGCGAAGCACACCGCGCAGCCGATCGTCAGGACCTCGCCCCAGCCGAAGGCGTCGGCGCCCGAGCCCGACAGGAGGTAGAGGCCGACCACGGCGATCACGACGCCGGTGGCCGTCCGCCGGTCGGGCAGCCTCCGCTCCCCCACCGCCACGATGACCGGGACGATCACCACCAGCAGGTAGGTGATGAAGGCCGAGGTCGAGCTGGGCGTCGAGCGGAGCCCGAAGGTCTGGAGCAGGTACCCGGCGGCCAGGAGCAGCCCGGCGCCGATGCCGAGGGGCACCTCGCCCCGGTGCGCCGGCCGGCGCCACGCCACCGGGGCCAGCACGGCGGCGGCGATCAGGAAGCGGGCGCCGAGGAAGGGGGTCGGCTCGGCGTCCTCGATGGCGTCCTGGACGACGAGGAAGGTCGAGCCGAACAGCAGCCCGGCGACGGCCAGGGCCAGCGTGCCACGGGCTTCCGCGTCGAGCGTCTTCAGGGGACGAGGAGGCGGTCGAGGGCGATGACGGCCTCGGCCGGGTCGCCCACGAGGAGGCTGGCCAGCCCCGCCCGCTCGGCGCCGGCCACGTTGCCCGGGTGGTCGTCGAGGAAGACGGCGCGGGCCGGGTCGTCGACGCCGATGAGCTCGAGGGTGTGGCGGTAGATGCGGGGGTCGGGCTTGCGCATGCCGACCTCGGAGGAGTCGACGACGGCGTCGAAGAGCTCGTCGACCGGGACCAGCTCGCGCCAGGACCTCGATCCCTCCTTGACGTTGTTGGTGCACAGGGCGGTGAGGTAGCCCTCCGCCCGCAGCGAGCGGATGCGGTCGACGATGACCTCGTGGACCGTCAGGCGGCCCATCATCGAGGCGAAGGCCTCCCAGTCGATGGTGATGCCGGCGGCCTCGGTCTGGTCGCCGACCCAGGCGATCCACTCGGCGATCGGGACCTCGCCCCGCTCGACCTGGTGCCAGACGTGGTCGGTGTCCTCGCCGTAGGGGCCGAGGAGGAGGGCGAGGGCCTCGTCCCGGCTGGCGGCACCGGACACCGTGTCGGCGATGGCGTCGAAGGCCGAGGCGATGACGACCCCCGAGAGGTCGAACACCACGGCGTCGAACCGGCGGCTCACAGGTGCTTGTACACGTCGTCGGGGGTCAACCCGCGGGCGACCATCACCACCTGGAGCCGGTACAGCAGCTGGCTGATCTCCAGGGCCAGGGCGTCGTCGTCCTCGTGCTCGGCGGCCAGCCACACCTCGCCGGCCTCCTCGATGATCTTCTTGCCCATGGCGTGGATCCCGGCGTCGAGGGCCGCGACCGTGGCCGACCCCTCCGGGCGTGCGTGGGCCCTCTCGCTCAGCACCGCGTACAGCTCCTCGAACGTCACGACGTTCATCGTGGCATGTGTCCTGGCGGGACTCACCGGTGGTGGACGACGATCACCCCGGGGAGATCCTGGAAGCCTGACGGATCAGCTGTGAGCACGACCCGCTCAGCGGCCCGCGCCGTCGCCGCGATGATCAGGTCGTGGGCGCCCCGCGGCCGGCCCTGACGACGGACGTGAGCCAGCAGACCGGCGTGGACCTCGGCCACCTCGGCGTCGTAGCCGAGGATGGGGATCCCCGCCGCCACGGCGTCGACGAAATCCGACCGTTGCGACGCACGTCGTCCGTCGGCGAGATGCGCACCGACCCGGAGCTCGGCCAGCGTCACCGCGGCGATCGCGACATCGTCCTCGTCGCCGATCGCATCATCGATGGCGGCGCCACCGCGTTCGGCATCGATCAAGAAGGTGGTGTCCAGGAGAAGGGCGCTCAGGGTCGATCCTCAACGTCCAGGATCGACCTCAGGTCGTCGAGATCCCGACGCCAGACGGGGTCAGGATCATGGGCGCGCAGCAGATCCTTCACCGCGGCTCCCGAGCCCGATGGCACCGGCGCCAGGTGGGCGACGGCGCGGCCATGGCGGACGATCGTGTAGGACCGGCCGCCGTGCTCGATGGTGTCGAGCAGGCGCGAGAAGGACCGAGCCGCCTCTGTCGCACTGATGTCGGCCACGGGATCAGACTATCTGATCTGCGCACCGGCCTAGCCGCGGAAGCGGTTGGTGATGGGGAGGCGGCGGTCCTTGCCGAAGGCCTTGTCGGTGACGCGGGGGCCGGGGGGTGACTGGCGGCGCTTGTACTCGGCGATGTCGACGAGACGGCAGATGCGCCGGACGGTCTCGGCGTCGTGGCCGGCGGCGATGATCTCGGCCGGGGTGCGGTCCATCTCCACGTAGGCGTGGACGATCGGGTCGAGGACGTCGTAGGGCGGAAGCGACTGGTCGTCGGTCTGGTCCGGGCGGAGCTCGGCCGACGGCGGCTTGGTGAGGATGGCCTCGGGGATGAGGTCGTACCCGGCCCGCTCGTTGCGCCGGCGGCAGAGCTGGAACACCCTCAGCTTGAGGACGTCCTTGATGAGCGCATACCCCCCCACGGTGTCGCCGTAGAGGGTGGCGAAGCCGACGGCCGCCTCGCTCTTGTTGCTCGTCGACAGGACCAGCCAGCCGAGCTTGTTCGACAGCGCCATGAGCACCTGGCCCCGGATGCGGGACTGGAGGTTCTCCTCGGTGAGGTCCTCGTCGCGGCCGGCGAAGGACTCGGCCAGCATCTCGAGCAGCGCCGCATGGGCGGGCTCGATGGCGATGGTGCGGTGGTCGACGCCGAGGTTGGCGGCCAGCTTCTCGGCGTCGGACTCGGAGTGGTCGGAGGAGTAGCGCGACGGCATGGCCACGGTGTGCACCCGCTCGGGCCCGAGGGCGTCGGTGGCCAGGACGGTGACGATCGCCGAGTCGATGCCACCCGACAGGGCGATGACCACGTCGCGGAAGCCGTTCTTCTCGACGTAGGCGCGGGTGCCGACGACGAGCGCCTCCCAGACCTCGTCGTCGGGGTGCATCGGGGCGGCGACGGCGGGCGCCGGGATCTCGACGTGCTCGGGCGGCGACCCCCCGACGACCGGCACCGGGGTCACGTCGACGAGCGGGAGCTGGTCGTCGACGGGTCGACCACGAGGGTCGAGCAGCCGCTTGCGGTACACCGGCCCGAACTCGACGTCGACGATCATCAGGTCCTCGACGAACTGCGGGGAGCGGGCCAGCAGGGCGCCGTCGGGCCCGAAGGCCATCGACCCGCCGTCGAAGACCAGCTCGTCCTGTCCCCCGACCTGGTTGACGTACACGAGGGCGGCGCTGGCGTCGGCCGCCCGCGTGGCCAGCATCCGCTCGCGGCGGGCCAGCTTCCCCTCGGCGTAGGGCGAGGCGTTGATGTTGATGACGACCTCGGCCCCGCTGTCGGCTTGGTCGGCGGTGGAGCCGGCGGGGTTCCAGATGTCCTCGCAGATCGACACGCCCACGGGGACGCCCCGGATCGACCAGAGGGTGGCCGGATCCTGGCCCCGGGCGAAGTAGCGGAGCTCGTCGAACACGGCGTAGTTGGGCAGGTCGCACTTGCGGTACACGCCGACGACCTCGCCGCCGGCGCAGACGGCGGCGGCGTTGTGGAGGTCGCGGGCCAGCTCGACGAAGCCGACGATGGCCACGCAGTCGCCCGTGGCCGCGGCGACCCGCTGGAGCGCCTCGACGTTGGCGGTGACGAACCCCGGCTTCAGCAGGAGGTCCTCGGGCGGGTAGCCGGTGATGGCCAGCTCGGGGAAGGCGGCGATGTCGGCGCCGGCCTCCTCGGCCCGCCGGTAGGCGGCGAGGATGCGCTCGACGTTGCCGTCGAGGTCCCCGACGCAGGTGTCGATCTGGCCGGCGGCGATGCGGAGGCGTGCCACCCCGCCAGCGTAGGGGCCGTGCCCGACCGGGCCGCCGGGTTCGCCCGCCGGGTGGCCAGGCGCGGCCGCGGTAGCGTCGCCCCGTGATGCACGTGGGCGCACTGGAGCTGCTGGTCCTGCTGGTCGCCGTGCTGGCCACCGTGGCCCCGATCATCGTGGTGGTGCTGGTGCTCGTCGCCCGCTCCAAGGGACGGCCGGGACCGCCGCCCGGCGCTCCCGGGGGGCCGCCGACCTACAGCTGACGCCGGCCGGGTCGCGGCGTCTTGACCCGGCCGTCGACACATGCGAAGGTTCGCATGTGTCTGGTCACGACCACGGGCATGCGCACGGTCCGTCGCTCGCCCGGGCCGGGGCCCGCCACCTCCGCCGGCTGACGATCTCGTTCGCCATCATCGCCGCCTTCTTCGTCGTCGAGGCGGTGGCCGGGCTGCTGACCCGATCGCTGGCGCTGCTGTCGGACGCCGGCCACATGCTCACCGACGTCGTGGGGCTGGGCATGGCGCTCGCCGCCATCGGGCTGGCGACCCGGTTCGAGGCCCGCCGCGACCTCGGCCGCGACCGGCGCCACACCTTCGGGCTCTACCGGCTCGAGATCCTGGCCGCCTTCGTCAACGCCCTGCTCCTGTTCGGGGTGGCCGGCTACGTCCTGTACGAGGCCGTCCGCCGGCTGCAGGAGCCGCCCGACGTCCTCGGCCTCCCGATGCTCGTCGTCGCCGTGCTGGGGCTGGCGGCCAACCTCGTCGTCTTCGCCCTGCTGCGGGAGGGGTCGAAGGAGAGCATCAACGTCGAGGGCGCCTACCTCGAGGTGCTGGCCGACACCCTCGGCTCGGTCGGCGTGATCGTCGCCGCCGTCCTCCTCCAGGCGTTCGGCTGGACGTGGGTCGACCCGGTGGTCGGTGCCGGCATCGGGCTGTGGATCCTGCCCCGCACCTGGCGTCTGGGCGGTCAGGCGGTCCGCATCCTCCTCCAGTCGGCGCCGGCCGGCTTCGACGTGGCCCGGCTCGAGGACGAGCTCGGCGCCCTGCCGGGCGTGGTCGACGTCCACGACCTCCACGTCTGGACGCTCACCTCGGAGATGGACGCCGCCTCCGCCCACCTGATGACCACTCCGGCCGCCGACGCCCACGAGGTGCTGGACGGCGCCCGGGCCCTCCTCCACGAGGAGTACGGCATCGACCACACCACCTTCCAGGTCGAACCGAGCACCCACACGGGCTGTGCCGAGGTCGCCTGGTAGGAGCCGAAGGCGACCCAGGAGCGCAGTGCCCTGCTCTCCGAGGCCCTGCCGAGGAGATGTCCGGCACGACCCGGCCCATGCGCAGGAGGCCCATTGGTACGGTCCGGCCCATGACCGACCCCAGCCCCGTCGAGGTCGTGCGGGGGATCTACGCCGCCATGCACGCCCGGGACATCGCTGCCGTCCTCGCCGTCGTCAGCCCGGATCTGGTCCTCACCCAGGACCCCCGCCTCCCGTGGGGCGGCCGCTACGAGGGACCCGATGGCTTCGCCACGTTCGGCCTCACGCTCGTCGAGAACATCGACTCGGCCGTCACCATCGACGCCATCTTCGAGGCCGACGACGAGGTGGTCCAGATGGGCCGCACCAAGGGCACCGTGCGGTCCAACGGCGTCGCCTTCGACATCGCCGAGGTGCACCGCTGGGTCATCCGGGACGGCCTCGCCGTCCGGGCCCACTTCGCCATCGACACCCCGGCCATGCTCGACGCCCTGGGCAGCTGACGTGGGCAACTTCTACGTGAACGTGACGCTGCTCGACGTGGGGATCGACGACGTGCGGCGGGCGGCTCCCCGGCCGTCGTTCGTGGGGGCCGTCGGCACCGATGCCGTCGTCTACGCCGCGGCCGACGACGCCGGGGCTCCGATCGTCGGCGCCGAGCTGACCAGGGCGCTGGGGTGCACCGGCATCAGCGTCGGCGTGCACGACGACGACCTCTTGTTCTGGGAGGTGCACCGGACCGGGGAGTCCGTCGCCAGCGGCGCCGTGCCCGACCCGGCGGTTGTCTTCGGCCTCGGCGAGGACGAGATCGCGCGGCCGGAGGGTGACGCCGCCGCCGATCTCGTCGCCGCTCTGGGACGGGGTGACGTCGAGGTCCTGCGGGCCGTGCTGGACGCCGACCACACCTTCGCCACCGATCGGCACGTCGCCTTCGTCGATGCCCTCCAGCTGCCGCAGGCGGCCGTCGGGTGGGGCTACCGCTACGTCGAGGTCGACTGGCCCCGCGACGACCCGGAGCTCCCCCCCATCGAGCACCTGGCCTAGCTCAGGAGATCGGCGGCGAGGGTGTCGGCGATGAGGGCGGCGGGCAGGTGCTCGGTGGCGAAGGTGTGGTTGCAGCCAGGCGCCGACGGCCGCACCGTGGACCCGCCGGCCCCGGGACCACATGGCGTCGAAGGCGTCGGCCGGGCCGGCACCCATCGAGACGACGTCGTCGACGTCGGGCGTGGCGGCCGTCAGCCCGGCGGCGACCAGCCGCTCGGCCAGGAGCCGGGCCACGGTCGACTTGCCCGAGCCGATGGGCCCGACGATCACGACCAGCCGTGTGCTCATCCGGCCATCTTGCTCGGTCCCCCAGGGGGCCGGACGGTCCTCTCTGCGCGCCACCTAAGGAAAGGCTTAGGTGGTGGTTGACCAGGGTCGATCGGACGTGTGACAAGGGAGCACCCATCGATTCCCGGGAGGCCTCATGCAGGTTCCGGCCCCGTTCGAGTACGAGCGCGCCACCAGCGTCGACCACGCCCTGGACCTGCTCGTCCGGCTGGGCGACGAGGCCCTGCTGGTCGCCGGCGGGCACAGCCTCCTGCCCATGATGAAGCTCCGCCTGGCGACGCCCGAGTACCTGATCGACATCAACGACCTGCACGGTGAGCTGGGCTTCATCCAGGTCGAGTCGGGCCGGATCCGGGTCGGCGCCATGACCCGCCACCGCGAGCTGCTCGAGTCGGCCGAGCTGGCCGCCGCCTTCCCGATCTTCGGTGACGCCGAGCGGGTCATCGCCGACCCGGTGGTGCGCAACCGGGGCACCCTCGGCGGGTCGCTGTGCCAGGCCGATCCCTCCGAGGACCTCTCGGCCGTGTGCACCACGCTCGACGCCAGCTGCGTGATCCGCAGCCACGACGGCGAGCGGGTGGTGACCATGAACGAGTTCTACCGGGGGCCCTACGAGACGGCGGTCGGGCCGGGCGAGATGCTCACCGAGATCCGCATCCCCGTCACGCCGGGCGGGTCGAGCGCCTACGAGAAGGTCGAGCGCCGCGCCGGCGACTGGGCCATCGTCTCGGCCGGGGCCGCCGTCTGGATGGACGGCGGTCGCATCACCGACGCCCGGGTCGGGCTGGCCGCCGTCGGGCCCAACACCACTGGCATCCCGGCCATCTCGGACGCCCTGCGCGACCAGGAGCCGTCCGAGGAGCTGTACGAGCGGGCCGGCGCCATCGCCGCCGAGAGCTGCGAGCCCAGCACCGACGCCCGGGGCACCGAGGCGTTCAAGCGGCACCTCGCCGACGAGCTCACCCGACGGGCGCTGCGGCACTCGGTCGCCCGGATCCACGGAACGGAGCCCTGACCATGCAGGTGACGATGACGGTGAACGGCACCGAGGTGACGCACGAGATCGAGGGCCGCATGCTGCTGGTCCACTTCCTGCGCGACACCCTCGCCCTGACGGGCACGCACTGGGGGTGCGACACGAGCAACTGCGGCACGTGCGTCGTGTGGATGGACGGCGAGCCGGTGAAGTCCTGCACGGTGCTGGCCGCCATGGCCGGCGGGCGGGAGGTGCGCACCGTCGAGGCGCTCGAGGTCGACGGCGAGCTCGACCCGGTTCAGGAGGGGTTCATGCAGTGCCACGGCCTGCAGTGCGGCTTCTGCACGCCGGGGATGATGATGACGGCGCGGGCCCTGCTCGACCGGGATCCGGACCCCAGCGAGGACACGATCCGCGAGGCCATCTCGGGCCAGATCTGCCGGTGCACGGGCTACCTGACGATCGTCCGCTCGATCCGGTGGGCGGCGATGCACGAGGCCGCCGCGGCCCGGGGCCAGTCCGAGGTCGAGACGACGGTGGCGAGCGCATCGTGACCACGATCGAGGAGAGGCTCCAGCCCGAGTCGTTCGACGACAACGACCAGAAGCCGGTCGGCTACGGCCGCATGCTGCGCAAGGAGGACCCCCGCTTCATCCGGGGCCGGGGCAGGTACGTCGACGACATCCAGCTCCCGGGGATGCTGCACCTCGCCATCCTCCGGTCGCCCGTGGCCCACGCCCGCATCGTCACCATCGACACCAGCGCGGCCGAGGCCCACCCCAAGGTCCTGGCCGTCGTCACCGGCGCCGACCTGGCCGAGCAGGGCCTGGCCTGGATGCCCACGCTCTCCAACGACGTCCAGGCCGTGCTGGCCACCGACAAGGTGCGGTTCCAGGGCCAGGAGGTCGCCTTCGTCGTGGCCGAGGACCGCTACGCGGCCCGCGACGGCGTCGAGCTGATCGACGTCGAGTACGACATCCTCCCGCCGGTCATCGACGTCCGCCGGGCGCTCGAACCCGACGCCCCGGTCATTCGCGACGACCTCGAGGGCAAGGCCGACAACCACTGCTTCGACTGGGAGACCGGCGACGAGGAGGCCACGAACCGGGTGTTCGAGACGGCCGACGTGGTCGTCACCGAGGACATCGTCTACCCCCGCGTCCACCCGGCACCGATGGAGACGTGCGGCTGCGTGGCCGACTACGACAAGGTCGACGGCCAGCTCACCCTGTGGGCGACTTCGCAGGCGCCCCACGCCCACCGCACCGTCTACGCCCTGGTGTCGGGTCTGCCCGAGCACAAGATCCGCATCATCGCCCCCGACATCGGCGGCGGGTTCGGCAACAAGGTGCCGATCTACCCCGGCTACGTGTGCTCGATCGTGGCCTCGCTGGTGACGGGCAAGCCGGTGAAGTGGATGGAGGACCGCACCGAGAACCTCATCAGCACCGGCTTCGCCCGGGACTACGTCATGCGGGGCGAGATCGCCGCGACCCGCGACGGCAAGATCCTCGGCATCCGCACCAACGTGCTGGCCGACCACGGCGCCTTCAACGGCACGGCCGCACCGATCAAGTACCCGGCCGGGTTCTTCGGCGTCTTCACCGGCAGCTACGACATCGAGGCCGCCCACTGCAAGATGACCGCGGTCTACACGAACAAGGCGCCGGGTGGCGTCGCCTACGCCTGCTCGTTCCGGATCACCGAGGCGGTCTACCTGGTCGAGCGGCTGGTCGACTGCCTGGCCTACGACCTCGAGGTCGATCCGGCCGAGCTGCGGCTGCAGAACCTGCTCCGGCCCGAGCAGTTCCCGTACACCAGCAAGACGGGCTGGGTCTACGACTCGGGCGACTACGAACCGGCGCTGCGCAAGGCCATGGCGATGATCGGCTACGAGGATCTCCGTCGCGAGCAGGCCGAGAAGCGGGAGCGGGGCGAGCTGATGGGCATCGGCGTGGCCTTCTTCACCGAGGCCGTGGGCGCCGGGCCCCGCAAGGACATGGACATCCTCGGCCTGGGCATGGCCGATGGCTGCGAGCTGCGGATCCACCCCACGGGCAAGGCCGTCGTCCGGCTCTCGTGCATGAGCCAGGGGCAGGGCCACGAGACGACCTACGCCCAGATCGTCGCCGAGGAGATCGGGATCCCGCCGAGCGACATCCAGGTCGTCAACGGCGACACCGACCAGACGCCGTTCGGCCTCGGCACCTACGGCAGCCGGTCGACGCCGGTGTCGGGGGCGGCCGCCGCCCTGGTGTCCCGCAAGGTGCGGGACAAGGCCCAGATCATCGCCTCGGGGATGCTCGAGGTCTCGGTCGCCGACCTCGAGTGGGAGAAGGGCTCGTTCCGGGTCAAGGGCGATCCGTCGGCGTCGGTGACCATCCAGGACATCGCCATGCGGGCCCACGGCGCCGGCGACCTGCCGGAGGGCATCGAGGGCGGGCTCGAAGCCCAGATCTGCTACAACCCGTCGAACCTCACCTACCCGTTCGGGGCGTACATCTGCGTGGTCGACGTCGACCCCGGGACGGCGCAGGTGAAGGTGCGCCGCTTCGTGGCCATCGACGACTGCGGCACCCGGATCAACGAGATGATCATCGAGGGCCAGGTGCACGGCGGGCTGACCGACGGCATCGGCATGGCCCTGATGGAGATCATCGCCTTCGACGACGACGGCAACTGCCTCAGCGGCTCGCTGATGGACTACCTGATCCCGACGGCGCTGGAGACGCCCCGGTGGGAGACCGGCAGCACCGTCACGCCCTCGCCCCACCACCCGATCGGGGCCAAGGGCGTGGGCGAGTCGGCCACCGTCGGCTCGCCGCCCGCCATCGTCAACGCCGTGGTCGACGCCCTCAGGCCCTTCGGCGTCCGCCACGCCGACATGCCGCTGAGCCCCTCGAGGGTGTGGGACGCCATGCAGGGCCGCCCCACCCCCCCGATCTGAGTGGCGATGGAACCCGTGTCGTCGCGCGTCGCCGCCCTGGTCGCCGAGCGGGTGCCGTTCGTGCAGGCCACCGTCGTGCGGGCGCAGTGTCCCACCTCGGCCCGGCCCGGCGACAGCGCCGTCGTGCTGGGCGACGGCGCCATCGAGGGCTTCGTCGGCGGCCAGTGCGCCGAGGGCTCGGTCCGCGCCGCCGCCCTGTCGGTCCTGGAGGCGGGCGAGGCCCTCCTCCTCCGCATCCTCCCCGAGGGAGATGAGCCGCCGCCGGATGCGCCGGGCGCGGCGACGGTCGTCAACCCGTGCCTGTCGGGTGGCGCCCTGGAGATCTTCCTCGAACCCCGCCTGCCCGCCCCGCTCCTGGGGCTGGTGGGCGGTAGTCCCATCGCCGATGCAGTGGCCCGGCTGGGCGAGCCCTTGGGCGTCGCCGTCGAGCGGTCCACGCCCGGCGACCCCGTCCCGCCCGGTGCCGTGGCCATGGTGGTGTCCACGCACGGGCGGGACGAGGAGGGGACCATCCGCCGGGCGCTCGACGCCGGCATCGGCTTCGTCGGGCTGGTGGCCAGCGCCACGCGGGGTGCGGCGGTGCTCGACGCCATGGGCCTCGACGCCGCCGA
>DASVEC010000225.1:0-10724 GCA_036380755.1 Iamia sp.
CGCGACCATCCAGGGCGACAACGTCGCCGCCACGCACTTCCTCCGGGCCGTCGTCCCGGGTGTCGCCGTGCGCTTCGTCGATGGCGACATGGTCGCCACCCTCCCCGTCGGGCGGGCCACCGAGGTGGCGGCGTGATGGCCTTCCGACCGACCCGCCGGGCCACCGTCGTCGACGACCTGGTCCCCTTCGCCTCGTGCCCCCGACCCGTCCGACGCCAGCTGGCCGCCCACACCGACGTGCTGCGTCCCGCCGCCGGCACCGTCCTCGCCCGCCAGGGCGCGGTCGCCCGCGAGGTCGTCGTGATCGTCGCCGGCGAGGTCGACGTCGAGCACGACGGCTGCCCCGACGCACCGCTGGGGCCGGGCGGGTGGTTCGGCAGCGAGGAGGTCCTCCTCGGCCACCCGCACCGGTGCACGATCATCGCCCGGGAGGGCGTCGACCTGCGCGTGGTCAACGGCCCCGCCTTCAGGGCGGCGGCGGCGCACCTGCCGACGCTTGCCCACCCCTGACCCCCGCGAGGTTTGAGCGTTTCACCCTGCCTGGTAGGGCGAAACGCTCAAAGCTCGCGTGGTGAGGTGGCGGAAGCGGCGGTAGCGGACGGAGGCCGCGGCTGACCAGCGGGGATCGGGCTCGACGGTGCGGGCGGTGCGGGCCCAGCGGCGCCCGTCGGTCATCGACCCCTCGAGCCCGGCGACGCAGCGGGCGATGAAGGCCGAGCCCAGGGCCGCCCCCTCGGGGACGGCGACCACGTCGACGGGGAGCCCGGTGGCGTCGGCCAGTGCTTGCATCCACGAGGCGACGTGGGTCCCGCCACCGGAGGCGACGATGCGCCGGGGCCCGACGCCGGCCCCGCGGGCCAGGTCGAGGTGGTGGCGGACGACGAAACCGGCGGCCTCGTAGGCGGCGCGCAGGACGTGGGCCCGGTCGTGGTGGAGGCCCAGCCCGTCGAGCGAGGCCCGCAGGTCGCGCCGGTGCAGCGGCGTGCGCTCGCCCCGGACGTACGGCAGCCACACGGGCAGGTCGTCGGGCCGGACGGCGGCCAGATCGGCGTCGAACACCGGTCCCAGCCAGCGGCGGACCCGGTCGAGGAAGAGCCCGCCGGCGTTGCTGGGCCCGCCCACGAGGGCCAGGCCGGCGGCGGTGTGGGGGATCGTCCACAGCCCGGGCACCTCGGGCCAGCCCTCGCTCACGGCCCAGGTGATGAGGGTGGTCCCGCAGATCACGAGGACGTCGCCGGCGTCGTCGGCCCCGGCGACGAGCTGCTCGCCGAGGGCGTCGATGGTGCCCCCGCCCACGACCGCGCCGGCGCCCGGCAGACCGTCCCGCACGACGCCGACGGGCTCGACGCCGGGCACGATGGCCGGCAGCGTCGCCGTGGTCGTGCCGGCCGCGACCGCCAGGTCGGCGGCCCAGCCCACGAAGTCGAAGAGCGGGTGGGCCGTCATCGCCGTGGTGGTGTCGATGGCGCCCCGGCCGGTCAGGGCGTGGTTGGCCACCGCCTGGGCCGGCCAGTAGCCGGCGGCCTCGGGCACGTGGGCGCCGAGCCAGCCGAGGAACGCGAGCAGCTCGCCGCTGTCGCCCGGCTGGGTGACGTCGTGGCCGTCGCGGACACCGCGGTGGTCGCCGTAGAGGAGGCCGGGGCCGGCGGCCGACCCGTCGGCCCGCACGGCGCCGAGCGACGGCACCATGGCCGACACGGCGACACCGGCGACCGGCGCATCGCCGGCGACGGCGCCCAGGGCGTCGAGCACGTTGGCCCGCCAGGCGTGGTCGACGTCGTGCTCGAAGGCGCCGGGCGCGGGCGTGCGCACCTCGTGGGGGAGGCGGGCCCGGGCCAGCACGGTGCCGTCGGCGTCGGCGGCGACGGCCTTCACCGACGTGGTGCCGATGTCGATGCCGACCGTGACGTCACCAGAGAGCGGCCCCGAACCTGACACGACTGTCAGACTAGGGTCTGACGTCGATGAGGGCCCTCGTCTACGGCACCACCCCCGAGCCGTGGACGCCGCCCGCCGGCGCCGGTCGCCTGGCCCGGAACCTGGCGTCGACGCCGTGCGCGCTGCAGGAGGTGCCCGACGCCGCCCCGCTGCGGCCCGACTGGGTGGTGGTCCGGCCCACGCTCGCCGGCATCTGCGGGTCGGACGCCAAGCAGGTGCTCCTCGACTTCGAGGGCGACACCGACAGCGCCCTCAGCGGTCTGTGCTCGTTCCCGCAGGTCCTCGGGCACGAGGTGGTCGGGCGGGTGGAGGCCCTCGGGCCCGAGGCCCTCGGGCCCGAGGCTGGCGGGGTCGAGGTCGGCCAGCGGGTGGTCCTCAACCCGTGGCTGACCTGCGTGCCGCGGGGCGTGGCGCCGGTCTGCCCCGCCTGCGAGGCCGGCGACCTCAGCCTGTGCTGGAGCTTCACGACCGGGACGATCAGCACCGGCATCCACACCGGCGTGGCCCGCGACGCCACAGGTGGCTTCGCTGACCTGATGCCCGCCCACCCGGCCATGCTGTTCGCCGTCCCCGACGCCCTGACCGACGAGCAGGCCGTGCTCGCCGACCCCTTCGCCGTCTCGCTCCACAGCGTCACCCGCCACCCCCCGCCGGCCGGCGGCCGGGCCCTCGTCTGGGGCGCGGGTGCCCTCGGGTGCACGGCGGTGGCGATCCTGCGGGCGCTGCACCCCGACGTCGAGGTCGGTGTCGTCGCCCGGTTCGACGCCCAGGCCGCGCTGGCCTCGCGCCTGGGCGCCCACGCCGTCTTCCGGCTCGGGTCGCAGGGGGAGATGGTCGAGCAGCTGGCGGGCTGGTCGGGCGGGACGCTGATCCCCACCATGGACGGCCTCGGCGGCCTGCCCATGTGCCACCCCGGCGGCATCGACGTCGCCTACGACACCGTGGGCCGGCCCGAGACCTTCGAGGTGGAGGTCCGGGTGCTGCGGGCCCGGGGCACCCTCGTGAAGAGCGGCGTCCACCCACCGGGGCGGTGGGAGTGGAGCCCGCTCTACTTCAAGGAGATCAGCTGGGTCGGGTCCAACGCCTTCGGGATCGAGGAGGTGGACGGGGTGCGCCGCCACGGCATCGCCCACCACCTCGACCTCGTCTCCTCGGGACGGGTCGACCTCACGGGGATGCTGACCCACACCTTCGGCCTCTCGGACTGGCGGGAGGCCTTCCTCGCCCTGGCCGACCAGGAGGCCAGCGGCGCCATCAAGGTGGCGATCGACCCCGCCCGCTGAGACGCGGGTCAGCCGTGCTCGAACATCTCGGCGACGACGTGCTCGCCGGCGTCGGCCGCCGGGCCCTGCCACCGCACCGTGCCGTGGTCGAGGAGGACGACGCGATCGCACAGGTCGAGGGCCCGGGCGATGTGCTGCTCGACGATGAGCAGGGCCGTGCCCTGGGCGCGGAGCCGGGCCAGGTGGGTGTAGATCTCGTCGACGATGATCGGCGCCAGACCGAGCGAGAGCTCGTCGGCGATCAGCAGGCGGGGGGCCTCGACCAGCACCCGGGCCATGGACAGCATCCGCTGCTCGCCGCCCGAGAGGGTCCCGGCCAGCTGGCGGCGCCGGGAGTCCAGGGCCGGGAACCGGGTGAAGGCCTCCTCCAGCGCGGCCGGCACCGCGGCCCGGCCCTTCGACCGGCGGAACGAGAGCCGCAGGTTCTCCTCGACCGTCAGCGTCGCGAACACCGACCGGCCCTCGGGGGCGTGGGCCACCCCGGCGCGGGCGAAGCGGAACGCCGGCGCCCCGCCGAGGTCCTCGCCGTCGACGAGCACGGCGCCGCCTTCGGGGGCGATCAGCCCGCTCGCCACCCGGGCGACGGTGGTCTTGCCCACGCCGTTTGCGCCCAGCAGGGCGACAGCCTCGCCCGGCCCGACCGAGAGCGACACCCCGAAGAGGGCGTGGAAGGAGCCGTAGCCGGCCACCACGTCCCGCAGCTCGAGCACCGGGGTCGTCATGCCGTCTCCACGTCGCCGCCGAGGTAGGCCTCGCGCACGGCGGCGCTGTCGAGCACCTCGGCGGTGGGTCCCTCGGCGATGAGCCGCCCGAAGTCGAGCACGTACACCCGCTCGGTGAAGGTGGCGACCAGCTCCACGTCGTGCTCCACCAGGAGGATGGCGAAGCCCTGCTGGGCCTGGACCGTGCGCAGCGTCGCCGCCAGCTGGGTCGTCTCCTGGCGGTCGAGCCCGGAGGACGGCTCGTCGAGGAGCAGGACCCGGGGGCGGGTCATCAGCGCCCGTCCCACCTCGACGAGACGGCCCTGGCCCAGGCTCAGCTGCTCGATCGGCTCGTCGGCCAGGTCGCCCAGGCCGAGGAGGTCGAGCACCTCGTCGCAGGCGGCCAGCTCGTCGGCGCGGGCCCGGCCCAGGCCGACGAGGTCGCGCCAGAGGCGGCCGTCGCCCCGCCGGGTGCGCTCGGCGATGAGGAGGTGCTCGCGCACCGTCGACTCGGGGAACAGCTCGATGCGCTGGAAGGTGCGCCCGATGCCGCGCCGGGCCCGCTGGTGGACGGCCAGGCGGCCGATGTCCTGGCCCTCGAGCGTCACGGTGCCCCGATTGGGCGCCAGCAGGCCCAGGATGCAGTTGAAGAGGGTGGTCTTGCCGGCCCCGTTGGGGCCGATGAGCCCCACCCGCTCGCCCTCCCGCACCTCGAGGGTCACCCCGTCGAGGGCCGTGATCCCGGAGAAGGACCGGGTGATCTCCCGCGCCTCGAGCACCGTCGTCATGCCACCGGCTCCTCGGCGCGCGCGGGGTGGACCGGCTCCTCGGCGTCCGTCCCGCGGCGGGAGCCGGCCTTGGCGAGGAGGCGCTCGGTGCGGGCGTGGGACCTCCTCTTCCCGTGCTCGACCAGGCCCTCGGGGTGACGGGCGAACTGGATGGCGGCCAGGCCGAACAGGACGAAGCGCCACTTGGGGGAGAGGGGGAACACGTCGGGGATGCGCTCCTCGCTGCGGAGGATCCAGCCGATGAGGGCGCCCTTGAAGATGACGGCGTCGAACAGGGCGTACGAGGCCCCGGCGAAGGCGGCGCCCTCGACCGTGCGGGTGCCGAGCGAGACCACCAGCACCAGCCAGAAGAGGGCGGCGAAGGGGGCGAAGTTGCCCGTGTAGTTCACGTTCTCCTGGTGGAGGCTCAGCATCGCCCCGCCGAGGCCGGCGATGAACCCGGACACGGCGAAGGCGGTCACCCGGGCCCGCGCCGGGGAGATGCCGATCGACTGGGCCGCCACCTCGCTGCCCCGCAGCGACCGCAGGGTCCGGCCCACGGTGCCCTCGCGGATCTGGATCACGGCCGCGCCGGTGAGGGCGAAGACGATCAGGGCGAGGACGAGGAACTTCTTGTCGTCGGCCAGGTCCCAGGGGCCGATCACCGGCCGGGGGACCCGCGTGCCCTGGAAGAGCGAGGTGCCGCCCCCGCCCATGAACGGCATCCGCACGAGGACGGCGTCGAAGAAGGCGGCGAAGGCGAGGGTGGCGATGGCCACCCACACCCCGCCCAGCCGCAGCACCGGCAGCGAGAGCAGCGCCCCCATCGCCGCGGCGATGAAGGCGCCGATGAGCGCACCCGCCAGCACCGGCATGTCGAAGCGGTCGACGAGCTGGAACACCGTGAACCCACCGACGGCGGCGAAGGTGCCCTGGCAGAGCGAGATCTGGCCGGCGAAGCCGGTGATCACCGTGATCGACAGGAGGATGGTGGCGAGGATCACGGCCTGCGTGATCAGGAACAGCCACGAGGCGTCGGCGGCGGTGAACACGACGACGCCCACGATGCCGAAGAAGGCGAGGGCGAAGACCCGGGTCATGCGGGTGAGCCGGGCGCTGCGCGTCAGGGCGGCCAGCGACGGCGGCGGCGGGTCGACGCCCGAGAGCGGATCGGTCTGGGACTGGCTGGTCCGGACCGCGGGCCACAGGGTGAGGACGCCGAAGAGCACCACGAAGGGCATGGCCGGGGTGACGTTCTCCTCGATCTGCTGGAGCCAGGTGATGTCGTCGGCCCAGCGCGGGAGGAAGGTGTCGACGACGGCGATGGCGATGCCGAGGGCCAGCCCGCCGAGCAGGGCGCGGGGCAGGCTCACCAGCCGGCCGAGGGCGGCGGCGGCGACGGCCACGACGACCAGGTTGAAGAAGTCGGGGGCGGCCAAGGTGTTGAACCGGGGGGCGATGAGGACCCCGGCCAGGCCGGCGAAGAAGCTCGACAGGGCCCAGCTGAAGGCCGAGACCCGGTCGGCCCGGATGCCGCTCAGCTCGGTCATGCGCGGGCTCTCGACGACCGCCCGCATCCGCAGGCCGATGGCGGTGAAGCGGAACATGGCGGCCAGGGCGGCCGTGAGTGCCAGCGCCACGCCGATCGCCACCAGCTCGTTGCGGCTGAAGGCGTAGACCCCGAAGGGGTCGTAGAACACCGAGGCGCCGTCGGGCACGATGCCCTGCGGGGTGCGGCCGGCGACGGGCTCGAAGCCCACGATCAGCTCGAACAGGCTCGGCAGGGCCACGGTGAGCCCGATGGCGACGACCAGCTTGGACACCGCCGACTGGGTGCGGAGGTGGCGGAAGATCAGTCGTTCCAGCACCAGGCCGATGAGCGGTGCGACCACGACCACGGCCAGCAGGAGGGCGGGCACGATCGGCCAGTCCCACTCCTGCAGGGCATGGAAGTAGAGGGCGGCGGAGACGTAGGCCTGGGCCCCGAAGGCCAGGTTGAACACGCCCGAGGTCTTGTAGGTGAGGACGAAGCCGAGGGCGATCAGCCCGTAGACGGTCCCCGGCGGGGTGCCCTGGAGGACGGCTCGGAACAGATCCTCACCGACGGAGGCTGCGAGGATCATCGACACGGACGATTCGGCCCTTCAGTCGAAGGACATCGGCTCGGGCTCGGACCAGACGGTCGGATCGCCGGTCCAGCACAGCCACGGCGTCTCGGGCGGGGCCAGGGTGACGAACTCGCCGCCCTCGACCTTCACGAAGGCGCCGCACTCGCCCTCGTCCTCCTCGACCGCCTCGTCCCACGTGTAGGGGGTGTGGGCCACAGTCCAGTCGACCGGCTCCAGCATGCCGTCGGCGGTGAAGTCGGTGAGGGCGTTGGTGGCCGAGGTGACCGCCTCGCGGTCGAACTCGGGCCCGGCGGCCAGCAGGCCCTCGAAGGCCAGGCTGGCGTTGATCCAGCCGACCATGGCCAGCTCGGTCCTCTCGCTGCCCTGCTCCTCCATCCACTGCTCGAAGTCGGCCAGCGCCGTGCCCTCGACCTCGGCCTCGAAGGGCCGGAACTGCACGCCGACGACGTCGCCCTCGAAGAGGGTGCCGGCCTCCTGGACGAAGCGCTGGTCGTAGGTGTTGGGGTGCATGAGGACGACGTCGTCCATGCCCTGGCGCTCGAGCTCCTGGGCGAGGGTCTTCATGCCGTTGAGGTCGATGCAGGTGGAGATGAAGTCGACACCGGCCTCCTTCATCGCCGTGACCTCGGGGCCGATGCCGTTGGGCAGCCCGTACTCGAGGTCGTCGTTCTCGTAGCCCAGCTCGACCCCCGTGTCCTCGGCGAAGAGCTCGTAGGAGTCGGCGCTGCTCGACGTGCACTCCTTGGAGTTCTCGCTGACGCCGTACCCGATGGACGCCGCCTTGGTGGCCCCCACCTCCTGGGCGACGTAGGGGACGGCCTTCCGCAGGCAGCTGGCGCAGCGGACCACGGTGCTGGGGAAGACGTGAGGCCGGTCGGCGGCCTCGGTCGAGTGGATGCCCCAGGCGTAGGTCGGGATCCCGGCGCTGTCGAGGTCGCCCCAGCCGGTGGCGAGGAGCGTCGCCTCGAACACCCCGAAGGCGTCGTCGCTCGAGACCACGTCGAGGGCCCGCACCTGGTTCTGGGCCAGCTCGTCGTCGAGCACCTCGCCCAGGACGAGGTCGCGGCCGTAGATCCCGCCCTCGGAGTTGCGGAAGGCGAAGTAGGCCTCGATGCCCTCGACGTAGCAGTCGAGGATGCAGGTGCCGAGGGGGTTGCCGGTCTTGGTCCCGATGGCGGCGAAGGTGATCTCGTCGTCGGACACGCCGGGCACGCCGGAGAGCTCGACGAACTCGTCGCGGCTCTCCTCACCGCCGTTCCCGCCGCCTCCGTCGCCGCCACCGTCGCTCTCGCCGGACGCCTTGGAGGAGTTGCTGCACGCCGTGGCCACCAGGGCGAGCAGCAGCACGGCGGCGATGGCCCGCCTGGGGAGTGTGGACACGGAGGGCCCCCTGGATCTCGGAGAAGAGGGTGACGCCAAAACATGACGCCAGTGTTCGAACACGACAGTACCCCAGGCTTCGACGCCGTGCCGGGAGTCACCTCCCGACCCCGAGGGGTCAGTCCTCGATGACGCGGATGGCGGCCTCGGGGCAGCTGGCCGCGCCCAGACGGGCCGCCTCCTCGGCCCCGGCGGGCACCTCGAGCCGGCGGGTGGCGCAGTAGCCGTCGTCGTCGGGCTCGTAGACCCCCGGCGCCAGGGCGTAGCAACGGCCGTGCCCGGTGCACCGGTCGGGGTCGACCTCGACGATCATCCGGCGGTCCCGGCGCGCACCGCGGCGATGGCGGCCTCGGCGGCCCGCTCGGTGGCCAGCTTGGCCCCCTTCCCCATGCGGATCATCCCGGGGAGTCGCCCCGGGTGGCGCAGCACGTAGCGGGCCACGGCGCGCGGGTTCGGCGTCCCGTCCTGGTCGCTCAACCGGAACAGCTCCTCGTCGACGCTGCCGTCGGTCGCCCGGTCGCTGATGGCCCGGAACACCGTCCACGGCACGTCGCGCTGCTCGCAGGCCAGGGCGATGGCGGCGGTCTCCATGTCGAGCGAGACGACGCCCTGCTCCCGCAGCGCGGGCAGCTCCTCCGCCGTCGTGATGCGATCGGTCGTCCACATCGCCCCGTGGGTGTCACCCGGACCGAGCAGCTCGTGGTGGTGCTCCCGGCCGCTGGCGCCGTCGATGACCCGCTCGGGGAGCACCACGGCGCCGATGGGGGTCTCGTCCTCCACCGCGCCGGTGATGCCGACGACGACGACGTGGGCCGGGGTGACCGCGCCGAGCAGGCGCTCCATGCCCTCGGCGGCCAGCCGGGTGCCCATCCCGGTGACGATGGCGACCACGTCGCGACCGTCGAGGGTGCCCTCGTGACCCACGCCGGTCCGGCGCAACCCGAGCCGCTTGACCAGCGGCTTCAGCTCCATCGGCATGGCACAGACGAACGCGATCGGGGCCACCTCAGCCTCCCGTGCAGTGGGTCGGGGGCGGGACGTCGAGGGCGGGGTTGGCGGCGAAGAAGCCGGCGGGGGAGAGGCGGAAGCCGCACGTCTCCACCGGCATCACCGGCCAGTCCTCGGGCCGGGGCACGTGGGTGACCCCGAAGGTGTGCCACACCACCACCTGCTGGTCGACGAGGGCGCGGTCGGCGACGGTCCACCGGGGCAGGCCGTCACCGCCGGGGTGCTGGTTCGGGAAGTCGCCGGCCGGGCGCCGCTCGTCGGGGGCGTAGGGGGTGACCCACAGGTTGTGGGTCGCGAACCCGGCCCGGGCGGCGATGCTCGACCCCTCGCCGGCCAGGAGCGTCGGCGCCGGCCCGGGCGTGAGCTTGTAGCCCACCGGCCGGCCGAGCCCGTTGCGGACCGCGGGGTTGACGATGGTCCAGGTCCGGCTGCGGCCGGGGTCGACGCGCCGGCGGGCCTGCTGCTCGGTGGCGAGGCGGGTGGCCACGGGGGCGAAGCCGTTGGCCCAGGGGTTGGCGTCGTCGGCCGGCAGCGGCACGACGTCGACCTCGTGCACCTCGTTCACGGGCCCGTCGACGGCGACGTCGAGCCGGGCGCAGAACAGGTGCTGGTGGACCGGCGCGGCGAGACCGGGCGCCACCGGCGGGGCGTGGGCCTCGGGTCGGTCCGCCGGGAGCGCCTTGGTGGAGAGGATGCCGGTGAGCTTGACCTCGAGCTCGAGGGCGCCGTCCTGGAACAGGTACCAGTAGAAGCCGTACTCGTAGTTGCCGACGGTGGCGATCGACGAGATCACCATGCGGCGCGAGCGCCGGACCTCGGTCCGCCCGCGGAGGAGATCCTGGTGCTTCCAGAGGATCCCGACGTCCTCCTCGTGGAGGCAGATGGCGTTGGCGATCGTCGTGGGCTCGCCCTGCTCGTCGGCGGCCACCGCGTCGAGGTAGCGGATCTCGCCCAGGCAGTCGCAGCCGAGGGCCAGCGAGTTGGCCAGCCGGCCGAGCCCCCACTCCCCGACGTCGAAGGCGTTCTTCCACCGGTGGGCGGGATCGGGGTCGCCGTAGGGCACCACCATCTCGCTGACCGCGGCGCGGCGGAGGATCGAGCGGGTCCCGGTCCCGTCGTCGTAGCCGACGTCGCGCAGGACGATGCCCTCCAGCGGGTCGAGGCTCACGTGCAGGGTCCAGCCCTGCCACCGCAGCTCGTGGCCGTCGAGCTCGAAGCTCACGCCGTCGGGCTGGCTGATGTCCAGCGGTCTCAGGCCGTCGCGGGGTGGGTGGTCCTCGGGGAGGTAGCTGCCCCGACCCGGGGGCAGGGGCGCGCCGCCCTGGTCGTCGATGACCTCCAGCACCTCGCCCCGGGCCATGTCGACGAGCGCCTGGAGCCCCTCGATGGGCCGGGCGTACCCGTTGTCGCCCGGCTCCTGGCGGTGGAAGCAGATGCAGCGGGCCACCCGCCGGCCGTCCTCGGCCGGGTTGCCGAAGCTGCCGGTGGGCCACGGGTCGATCTGCACCGTGTCCAGAT
>DASVEC010000226.1:0-3777 GCA_036380755.1 Iamia sp.
GGTGGTCGCAGGGCCCGACGGCCGGGTCATGCTCAGCACCTCCGGCGACGCCCGGCTGGCCACGGCCGGCACCGGCGACGTGCTCACCGGTGCCCTCACCGCCCTCCTCGCCCAGGGGCTCCCGCCACAAGAGGCGGCAGCCGCGGCGGCCCACCTCCACGGTCGGGCGGGCGCCCTAGCCTGGCGCCGCGGTCTGGTGGCCCGCGACGTCGTCGCCCACCTCCCCGCCGCCCTGGCCGAGCTGCCCGACCCCCACCACCCGAAGGACTGACGTGCCCCGATCCATGCCCGTGCGCGACGCCATGACGACCGACGTGTTGACGTTCGGCCCCGACGAGACGGTCGAGTCGGCCATGCGGGCCCTCGTCGACCGGGGCATCGACGCCGCCCCCGTCGTGGACGGCGGCCGGGTGGTCGGCCTGCTCAGCACCGGCGACCTGATCGTGGCCGAGGGCCAGGTCCACGTCCCCACCGTGTTCAGCCTGCTGGGGGCGAGCATCGAGCTCCCGGGCGAGCGCAAGAAGTTCGAGGAGGACCTGCGGCGGGCCCTCGGCGGGACGGTGGCCGACGTCATGACCCGCACGCCCCACACGGTCGGCCCCGACGCCACCCTCGAGGACGCGGCCACGCTCCTCCACACCCACGACATCTCCCGGCTGCCGGTGGTCGACGACGAGGGCCACCTGGTGGGCATCCTCGCCCGCGGCGACATCATCCGGGTCATGATCGCCCAGCCCTGAGCGCCCCGGTGGACGACACGCCGGTGCGGCCCAGTCGGGTCGAGGTCGACCTCGACGCCATCGCCGCCAACGTCCGCACCCTCCGGGACCACGTCGCCCCGACCCCGGTGTGGGCCGTGGTCAAGGCCGACGGCTACGGCCACGGCGCCGTGCCGGTGGCCCGGGCCGCGCTGGCCGCCGGTGCCGCCGGGCTGGCGGTGGCGCTGGTCGAGGAGGCCCGCACCCTGCGCGCCGCGGGCGTCGACGCCCGCATCCTGCTCCTCTCCGAACCACCCGTCACGGCCGCGAGCGCCGTCCTGGCCTCCGGGGTCGAGCCCACCGTCTACTCGCCCGGGATGGTGGCAGCCCTCGATGCCGTCGCCGATCGTGCCGCGCCGCTCCCCGTCCACCTGAAGGTCGACACCGGGATGCACCGGGTCGGCTGCGCCCCCGAGGACGTGGTGGCCGTGGCCACCGTCGTCGACCGGGCCCCCGCCCTCCGGTTGGCGTCGGTGTGGACGCACCTGGCCGTGGCCGACGAGCCCGACCGGCCCGAGACGGCCGCCCAGCTGGCCCGGTTCGACGCCGCCGTCGCCGCCGTGGAGGCCGCCGGGATCGTCGTCCCCGAGTGCCACGCGGCCAACTCGGCCGGCACCATCGCCCACGCCGGAGCGCGCCACGACCTGGTGCGGGCCGGCATCGCCGTCTACGGCATCGCCCCCTCGCCCGCGCTCGCCGGCGCCGTCGCCCTGCGCCCGGCCCTCCGCCTCGTCTCGGCCGTGGGCCACGTCAAGGAGGTGGCACCGGGGGAGGGGGTCAGCTACGGGCTCCGCTGGGCGCCGGCGACCACCACCACCGTGGCCACCGTGCCCATCGGGTACGCCGACGGGGTCCGGCGCCGGCTGGGCGGGCTCGGCGCCGAGGTCCTCGTCGGGGGCCGGCGGTGCCCGATCGCCGGCACCGTGACCATGGACCAGATCACCGTCGACTGCGGTCCGGGCGCCCGGGTGGTGCGGGGCGACGAGGTCGTCCTCATCGGCCGCCAGGGCGACGAGGAGGTCACCGCCGAGGAGTGGGCCGAGCGTCTCGGCACCATCGGCTACGAGATCACCTGCGGTCTCGGTGCCCGCCTCCCGAGGACCTACACCGGGGGGTAGACGACCCCCGAAAGTGCATGAGATATGTCATGAGGGGGTAGCACGTCCCCATGACGACGGGACCAGAGGGTCTGCCGTGGCCCGACGGCAACCCCGGCGCCATCGAGGGTGCCGCCGGGCGGTTGCGCTCGATGGCCGGCCAGGTCGGTCGGATCGCCGGCCGCACCACCGAGCTGGCCGACGTCGGGGGCTGGACCGGCCCGGCGTCGACCGTCTACTCGGCGGCCATGACCGCCCACGCCGTCACCCTCGCCCGGGGCGCCGGGCCCCTCGGCACCGCGGCCGCCCGGCTCCGGGCCCTCGGCGACGAGCTGGGCGACGCCCAGCGCGAGATCCGGCGGCTGGCCACCGAGGTCCGCCAGGCCGAGGACGCGGCCGAGCGGGCCTGCACCGCGGCCGCCACGGCGCGGGCCGACTGGCAGGCGGGCGAGCAGCCCGACCCCTTCGTCCCGGTGCCCGCCTCGCTCGGCGGTCTCCCGCCGGCCTCGGTCGTCCAGGCCGACGGCGCCGCCACCCGGGCCACCGACCACGCCGCCGAGGTCCGCCGCCGGGCCACCGCCCGCGCCCGCGCCCTGTGCGATCAGGTGGAGGCGGCCGACCGCACTGCCGCGGCCGCCCTGGACGCCGCGGCCGGAGCGGCCCCGGGTGGCGCCGGCGCACCGGGTGTCCCCGGTGGCCCCGGCCCGTCCGACGGCGTGCCCGGGGTGGTGGCCCGCTACGCCCCCGTGTTCCTGTTCCACCCCGAGGAGAAGTACCTGCCGGCCGACGCCACCGAGGACTGGCTGCGCTACCTGAGCCGGGGCGAGCCGCTGCCGGTGTGGGATCCCGAGTGGGCCGCCGGCCAGGGCCAGGGCGCGCCGATCTACTTCCACTACGACCGCGAGACGGGCCGCATCGACTACTGGTTCTGGCGCCGGTTCAACGACTTCCGGAACCAGGGCATCCAGACCCACCCCGGCGACTGGGAGGGCGTCAGCGTCCGCATCGGCCCCGACGGCCGCCCGACCCACGTCGGCTATCGCCAGCACGGGCCCATCTCGGCCCAGCCCTACGACGACGCCCGCACCACCGCCGACGGTCGCCCGCTCGCCTGGCCCGCGCTCGGCAGCGCGGCGAGCTACCACGAACCCGGCAGCTACGACGAGGCCGCCGGACCGCTCAACGACCTGGCCGGCGGGAAGCCGGGGGAGCGCCCGAAGGTCGTCGATGGCGGGATGGACCTGCAGGAGATCGAGCGCCAACCGTGGGCCGGCGAGGACGACCGCTTCGGCGACACCCCGGGCTGGTGGCCGCTCGGTGGCAGCCCCACCAACCCCCTGTCCCAGGAGCCGGGCGATCGCTGGTGGGAGACCCCCGTCCACGAGCCCGACGACACGGTCCACTAGGAGCACGGAGGAGCGCCGATGAGCACGGGAGCCGACCTCGACCGGTTGCGCCGGGCGGCCGCCGACCTGGGCGGTGCCGGTGACGACGCCGCCCGGATGGCGGGCCGGGCCCGCGGCCTCGACGGCACGCTCGGGGGCGACGTGCGCCAGTCGGCGGCGGCCCTGGCCGCCCTCTCCGACGCCTGGTCGTCGGGTCTCGACGACGCCGCCGGCGGCCTGCGCACCGGGTCCCGGCTCGCCGGCGTCACCGCCGACCTCCTGGACGCCGCCGGCAACCACTGACCCCAGTTGGGAGGATCGGGTGCATGGATCCGGCGGGCGGCGGGGTCTGGGAGGGTGATGGACGAGCTGGCGACCGAGGTCCCCCGGGTGACGACGACCGACCTGGCCGCGGTCTACGAGCGCGACCACGACCGGCTCGTGCGGCTCGCCTTCCTGCTGACGTCGTCGTCGGAGGCCGCCCACGACGTGGTGCACGACACCTTCGCCGCCGCCGGTGGTCGCTGGGCCGAGGTC
>DASVEC010000227.1:0-2326 GCA_036380755.1 Iamia sp.
GGAGGAGGCCAAGAAGATCCGCGAGGAGTTCAGCGGCAAGGGCGGCGCCGCACCCGCCCCGATGAAGATGAACCTGGTCCTCACGGACGTGCCCTTCGGTGAGGGTTCGCTCGATGCCCACATCGACACCTCGGGCGGCGAGATGGACATGGGCCACATCGACGAGCCCCAGCTGACCGTCACCATCCCCTACGACACGGCCAAGGCGATCCTCGTCGACGGCAACCCGCAGGCCGGCATGCAGGCCTTCATGTCGGGTCAGATCCAGGTCACCGGGGACATGACCAAGCTCATGGCCATGCAGTCCGGCGCCGTCGATCCCGTCCAGGCCGAGATCGCCGCCAAGATCAAGTCCATCACCGACTGAACCCCCCGCAAACTGCGACCCTGAGCCCCCTCCTGGGTGGCTGAGGGTCGCAGTTCCGCGTCCGGGGTCAATCGGTGAGGGTGGCCAGCTCGGCCTCGACCTCGGCGGCCTCGACGGGCGCGGCCTGCTCGGTGCGGGTGGAGCGGCGGACGCCGGCGGCGGCCACGACGCACAGGCCGGCGAGGCCGGCGGCGGCCAGGTAGGCCTGGGAGTAGCTGCCCTGGAGCCCGGCCGGGCCCTCGCGGACCTGCTGAACGGTCTGCATGAGCTGGATCCCGAAGGTCACGCCGACCTGGACGATCATCTGCTGGGCGGCGCCGGCGATGCCCAGGTCGGACTCGTCGACGGCGTGGGCGATGGTCGACGACATCGCCGGGTTCGACACGCCCATGGCGATGCCGGCGAGGGCCAGACCGCCCACGATCATCAGCGGGGGGCTGCCGGTGGTGATCGTCGCCATCCACAGCATCGAGGCGACGATGGCGGCGGCGCCGGACATGCCGGCCACCCGCTCGCCCAGGCGGGCCACGGCCATGGCGGCCAGCGGGCCGGCGATGGCGAAGGCGATGGGCCGGGCCGTCGAGACCAGGCCGGTCTTGGTCTCGTCGAAGCCGAGGACGTTCTGCATCAGCAGCGGGGTGAGCACGAAGCTGCCCATGTAGGTCGCGTTCATCAGGCCGAGCATCAGGATCGGCAGGGTGAAGTTGCGGCGCTTGAGGTAGCGGGGCGGCAGGAGCGGGCTGGCGGTGCGGCCCTCGTGACGGAGGAAGGTGACCGCGGCCAGCGGCGCGAGCAGCAGGCAACCGACGACGAAGGGGTCGGACCAGCCCCGGCTCGGCGCCAGGTTGAGGGCGACGAGCAGCGGCGTGGCCGAGAGGGCGAGCAGGACGGCGCCGCCCCAGTCGAAGCGGGTGGCCTCACGCCGGGCCGTCTCGGGCAGGACCCGGGAGGCGACGGCGAGGGCGGCCAGGATCAGCGGCACCTGGCCGGCGAAGATCACCCGCCAGCCCAGGGCGGAGACGAGCGGACCGCCGATCACCACGCCGACGACCGGGCCGCCGGCCGCGACCATCGACCACCACCCGAGGGCCTTCACCCGCTGCGAGCGGGGGAAGACGAGGGCGATCAGGGCGAAGCTGGCCGGACCGGTGGCCGCGCCCTGGGCCGCGGCGAGGACCCGGAAGGCGATGAGCGACCCCGCGCTCCACGCCACCGCGCTGGCGGCCGCGCTGACGGCGGCACCCATCAGGCCGAGCATGAAGACCCGGCGCTGGCCCCACAGGTCGCCGAGCTTGCCGACGGCCGGCCCGATGATGCCGAAGGCGAGGATCGGCCCGCTGACGACCCACGTCAGGGTGCTCTGCGATGCCCCCAGGTCGTCGGAGATGCGGGGGATGGAGACGGCCAGGATCGTCACGGTCACGTTGACCGAGAACAGCCCCACCAGGAGGACGGTGAGGATCGTGCGGGGCGAGCGATCGGCCCGCAGGGCCGGCTCGTCGTCGTCCCGCACGCCCGTGTCCATCGTCCCGCCACGGTACTTGACCCGCGGGTCAATCCATCCGGGCGATCCGGGTGCAACCGGTCACATTCCTGGTTTCGTGGAGGGTCAGGGCTGGGGAACATATGTTCGCATGAAGACCGAGCCCACCCCCGCCTTCGAGAACGCCGTGGCCCGCGCCGCGGGCGTCCGCAACGCGGCCGATGCGGCGTTGGTGGATCTGGTGGTGCAGGCCCTGGCGGAGGGGTGGTGGGAGGGGTGGAGGATCCACACGCCGGTGCAGTGGCTGATGTGGCGGGCGGGGCTCTCGCGATCCAACGCTCGCTCCGTCGTGCGTCTTGCCCGGCGGGCGGGTGATCTACCCACGGTCATGGAGACCTTCCGCCATGGCGGCCTGTCGTTGGACCAAGCATCCACCGTCGCCCGCTACGTGCCGGCCGAGTACGAGTCATCGGTGT
>DASVEC010000228.1:0-3929 GCA_036380755.1 Iamia sp.
GTCGACCGCGATCGCGAGCGGATCAGCCTCTCGCTCAAGGCCACCCAGCAGGATCCGTGGCAGGAGTTCGCCACCTCGCACAAGATCGGCGAGCTGGTCTACGGCCGGGTCACCAAGCTGGTGCCGTTCGGCGCCTTCGTCCAGGTGGGCGATGGCATCGAGGGCCTGGTCCACATCTCGGAGATGTCGGCGCACCACGTCGACCTCCCCGAGCAGGTCGTCACCCCCGGAGAGGAGCTGTGGGTGAAGATCATCGACCTCGACCTGCAGCGCCGGCGCATCAGCCTGTCGATCAAGCAGGCCGCCGAGGGCGGTGTCGTGTCGGCCGAGTACCAGGAGCACTTCGGCGAGCACGCCTACGACAACGAGGGCAACTACATCGGCACCGAGTGGGCCGAGGACCCCGCCGTCGAGGAGGCCTGGGCCAGCTACGAGGCCGAGCAGGGCTACGCCACCGGCGAGGCCCCCGTGCCCACCGAGGAGCCGCCGGCCGTCGACGCCGAGGCCACCCCCGACGCCGAGGCCACCCCCGACGCCACCCCCGAGGCCGAGGCGGCCCCGGTGGCCGAGGCCGACCCCGAGGTCGAGCCCGAGGCCTGACCGGCCCGAACCCCAGAGATCCCCACGACGGCGCCGGGCCCCGCCCGGCGCCGTCGTCGCGCCCGGTCGCAGGTCACGGCAAGTTCTCGTCGGAAACCCTTGTCAGTCGGCCCCGGTCCGCCGACAGGTGAACCCACGGTCCGGTGGCGAGGGACGCCACCGACCTCCCGACCTTCGAGAAGGGGAACCCCGTGGGCTCTCGCCGCACCCTCATCACCATCGCCGCCCTCGCCGTCGGTGCGCTGGCGGTCTTCATGATCTACGGCTACGTCGGCTCGGTGAAGGACGAGGCCTTCGGCGACGCCGAGCGGGTCAAGGTCTTCGTCGTCAAGGAGGGTGTCCCCAAGGGCACCTACGGCGAGGAGACGGCGACCAACGGCTTCGTCACCGAGGACGAGATCCCGAAGCGCTTCTGGCCGGAGAACGCCATCCGCAGCTTCGACGACATCGCCGGCAAGGTCGCCGTGGGCAACCTCGCCGTCAACCAGGTCGTCACCACCGACATGTTCGCCGACCCGAGCACGGTCCAGACGACCTTCTCCGACCGGCTCGAGAAGATCAACGGTGAGGACCAGGTCGCCATCTCGATCCAGGTCGACCAGATCCGGGGCGTGGCCGGGCTGCTCCAGCCGGGCGACTTCGTCAACATCTTGGCCACCAACCTGTGCCCCACGAGCCCCGACGCCGACGCCACCCTCGAGGGCGGCGAGACGGGCGAGAGCTCCGAGGGCGGCGAGGGCGCCGAGGGCGAGGCCGCCGCCAACCCGGAGGAGGACGGGTGCGCCACTACGTTCCTCTGGGAGCAGGCGCGGTACGTCTACCAGAAGGTCCAGATCCTGGCGATCGACCAGACGCCGGTGCAGCTCCCCGGTGAGACCAGCAGCGCCGCCGCCGAGGGCGAGGAGGCCGCCGGTGGCGAGCCGACGGTCGGATCCGGTCTGGTGACCCTCATCGTCCCGGCCCGGGCGGCCCAGTACGTCGCCTCGATCCCGCCCGAGAAGATCTACCTGTCGCTGGTCCCCCGGGACTACGTGCCGGTGCCCCAGCAGGGCATCGACTGGACCGCTCCGCTCCCGGCGGAGGACGAGGGCACCTTGACCCCGTACGGTCCCGAGGGTCCTGGGGGCGAGTGATCGGGCGATGACGAGTTACCTTGTCGACAGCAGTGCGAGCGGGAGCTGGGACCCACGGTCCCCGGAGGCTTCACACCAGGTGAGCGCGTCATCCACAACGACACCCCCAATCCACGTCGCCGTGGTCGAGGCCGAGCCCTCGGCCCGAGCGCGGCTGGCCATGCAGCTGGGCTCCGGCGTCTTCGACTTCGAGCACTTCGACGACTTCGCCGCCCAGCTCGCCGGCACCCCCACGGTGGTGGTGCTGGGCCCCTCGTGCGCTGACCCGTACAACCTCTCGACCCTGGCCGCCGTGCTGCAGCCCCGCCCCGAGGTGGGCGCCGTGCTGGTGGCCGACGAGCTGTCGACCGACGTCTTCCAGCAGGCGATCCGCTCGGGCGTCAAGGACGTCCTCGCCGCCCCGGTCGACACCGCCCAGCTCCAGGAGGCCTGCCGCCGGGTGGCCGAGTCGGTCGGCTCGCTGGGCCGGCCCACGCCGGTCAGCCACGGCGACGACGGCGAGGAGGGCGAGGGCGGTCGCGTCATCACCGTCTTCTCCACCAAGGGCGGCGCCGGCAAGTCGGTCGTGGCCACCAACCTGGCCGTGGCCCTGGCCATGCGCACCACCGAGACCGTGGCCCTCGTCGACTGCGACCTGCAGTTCGGCGACGTGGCCGTCATGCTCAAGCTGGCCCCCCAGCACACGATCGTCGACGCCGTGAACTCGATCGACCGGATGGACAGCGGGTTCCTGAGCAACCTGCTCGTCACCCACCCCCCGTCGGGCCTCAAGGTCATGCCCGCCCCGCTCGAGCCGGCCTACGCCGACCAGATCACCGCCGACCACGTGCGGAGCATCATCGCCGGGCTGCGCAACGTGGCCAAGTACATCATCGTCGACACCCCGTCGTACTTCGACGACAAGGTGCTGACCCTGATCGAGGACTCCGACGAGATCCTGCTGGTGGCGGGGATGGACATCCCCAACATCAAGAACGTCAAGATCGGGCTCCAGACGATGCGGATGCTCGACACGCCGAACTCGAAGATCCACCTCGTCCTGAACCGGGCCAACACCAAGGTGCGCCTCGACGTCAGCGAGGTCGAGCGGACCCTGCAGATCAAGGCCGAGACCCAGCTGCCCAGCGACATCGTCGTCCCGCAGTCGATCAACAAGAGCACCCCGGTCGTCATCGACGCCCCCCGGAGCTCGATCGCCAAGGCCTTCGAGACCCTCGCCGACCGCTACATCCCGGCCCCCGTCGGCAAGAAGGGCCGCCGGTAGCCCCACCACCCTCTGCGAACTCGGGGGAGTAGACGCCCAGAACTGGGCGCCTACTCCCCCGAGTTCGCCGTTTTGGGGGCGGGGGGCGGTCACCGAGGGTGAACATTCTCAGGGCATCTCAAGTCGCTGATCGGTGCGCCGATGGACTTCCGATGTCCCTCTACAAGCGCCTCCACGAAGCCAACCCGCAGACCGCGGGTCTCGCCGCCGCGAAGCGCCGGGACCCGGTCATCGACGAGCTGCGCCAGAAGATCCACCACCACCTCATCGACGAGCTGGGGCCGATCCTCTACGACAAGCGCCTCACCGAGGACGACCTCCGCCGGCGGGTCCACGAGCAGCTCCACGCCGCCCTGGCCCAGGAGCGGGCCCCCCTCTCCGCGGCCGACAAGGCCCAGCTGATCCAGGACGTCTCCGACGACATCCTCGGCTACGGACCGATCGACCGCCTGCTGCGATCCGACGAGATCACCGAGGTCATGGTCAACGGCCCCGACATGGTGTTCGTGGAGCGCAGCGGCAAGGTCGAGAAGACCAACGCCACCTTCGTGGACGACCAGCACCTGCGGCGCATCATCGACAAGATCGTGGCCCAGGTGGGCCGGCGCATCGACGAGGCCACGCCGCTCTGCGACGCCCGCCTCCCCGACGGCTCCCGCGTCAACGCCGTGATCCACCCGCTCGCCATCGGCGGGCCCTTCCTCACCATCCGAAAGTTCTCCAAGGACCCGTTCCAGATCGACGACCTGATCCGGTTCGGCACCCTCTCGGCCAGCTCGGCCCGCTTCCTGCAGGCCATGGTGCTGGGCAAGCTCAACATCATCGTCTCGGGCGGTACGGGCACCGGTAAGACGACGATGCTCAACGTCCTCTCGTCCTTCATCCCCGGCGACGAGCGCATCGTCACGGTCGAGGACGCCAAGGAGCTCCAG
>DASVEC010000229.1:0-18700 GCA_036380755.1 Iamia sp.
CCCCGTCGATCCACACCTCGGGCCAGGCGTGGGCGTTGCGGCCCCGGACCGTGTAGCCCTCGTCGGTGCGCTCGCCCTGGGTGAACCCGACGGCGACCCGGGCGGGCAGCCCGAGCGTGCGGGCCATGGCCGCGTAGGTGCCGGCGAACTGCTCGCAGTAGCCCCGGCGGACCTCGAGGAAGACCTCGATGGCGGCGCCGCTGTGGCCGGCTCCGACCCGGTCGAGGTCGTACTCGAACTCGGTGCGGAACCAGTCCTGGAGGGCGCGGGCCCGGGCGTAGGGAGTGTCGTCGGCGTCGGCGACCGCCTCGTCGGCCAGCGTGGCCACGATGGAGGGCAGGTTCGCCGGCAGGGCGAGGGCGTCCTCGACCTCGTCGGGGAGATCGTCGGGCTGGGGGGCGTCGAGATCCTCGGGGGTGAACGACGGGACCCGCGACACGACGGTGTAGGTGGTGTCGTTGATGACGGGGATGTCCTTGGGGACGATCAGCGTGGCCAGCTCGCCGTTCCAGCGCAGATCCTCGGAGCTCTCGACCAGCTCGACCGGGGTGAGGGCGGCCGGGGCCCAGATCGACCCCAGGTCGCGGATCGAGAACTCCTGGCGGAGCTCCTCGGTGGTCGCCTCGGGCGGCTCGCTCGGCAGGTCGCCGTCGGCCTCGGAGAAGCGCTCGCTCGAGCCCCACGACTGCCCGTCGAAGTCGGGGAGCGAGGTGATGCGCCAGTAGGCCGGCCGGTCGGCCTTGACCGTGAAGAGCGTGTTGGGCGACTGCTCCACCAGGCGGGACCGGATGTCGACCAGCGGGCTCACGGTGGTGCGGGCGTCGGGTCCCTGCTCGCCCCGCCAGTCGATCAGGGCCTCGTCGCCGGCCGTGGGCAGGCGTGGGCCGACGACGCCGCTCACCACGGCGACGGTGAGGGCGACGAGCGCGCCGGACCGCCCGAGGGCCACCGCCCCGTCGCGGGCCCGGCCCCCGACCCAGGCGTCGTCGCGGCCCGAGCGCCCGGCCCGCTGGGCGGCGGCGAAGGCCAGCACGGCGGCGATCAGCAGGGAGGTGAGGACCACCCCGCCGCGGCCGCGGCCCAGCAGGGTGGTGAAGACGAACACGGCGCCGGCCGGGAGCACGGCCTCGGCGATGGTGCGGAGCCGGAAGGCGGCCCAGTCGGCCAGCGCCACCGCCACCCAGAGGGTGAGGCTCGACGCCAGCAGGAAGCCCCGCGAGCGGGGCGCGGGTGCCCGGACCTCGCCGAACAGGTCCCAGGCCCGGGCCAGGTCGTGGCCGACGGCCTCGAAGGTGGCGGCAGTGGGGATGCCGTAGGCCGAGGTGTGGGGGTAGAGCACCACCGACGCCTCCACGACGAAGGCGGCGAGGGTGACGGCGGCGGTGGGCAGGGCGCCCCAGCCCAGCCGGCGGGCCAGCGCTCCCACCAGGTGGGCGCCCACGGCGGCGATGAGGAGAGGCACGACCGTCGACCGGTCCTCGAACAACCGGGCGAAGCCGGCGACCGCCACCAGGGTGACGGACAGCAGCAGGAGCTCGGCGACCCAGGGTCCAGACGGGCGGCGGCGGGCCCGGCGGGTCTCGGAGGGGGTGCTGCTCGCCGCCCGGCGCGCCGGCGCCGGCGGGGGAGGGGGCGGGGCGAGGGTGGCGGTCATGTTCGACTCCCGGAGGGGGCTCGGTTGCGGACGCGGGCCGCCTCCCACGCCAGGGGGAAGGGCCGGCTGGGCGCCACGTCGATGACGCGGACGCCGCGGATGGCCCCGGCCACCCCGGTGGGGGCGTGGCCGGGGAAGCGGACGACGGTGAGACCGGCCCGCCGTCCGGAGCGGTGGGCGCGGTGGCCGGCGAGGGCGGCGATGTCGGCGTCGGGCCGGCCCCCGGTCACCACCACGACGGCGTGGGCGCCGGCATCGGTGAGCCCCAGCACCCGGTCCAGGTCGGCCCGGTGCGAGCGCTGGGCGACGGCGAGGACCTCCATCAGGTTGTCGTAGGCGATCTGGCCCGTCACCCAGCCGGTGTCCTGGTTGTCGCTGGTGAGGAGCCGGACGATGTCGCCCCGGTCCCAGTGGGCCGCGGCCACGCTCGCCGCGGCCGAGACCATGCGCTCGAAGCCCTCGGTCGACGTGTGGGCGGAGGTGACGTCGAGGATGACGGTCAGCCGGCCCTGCCGGGGCTCGTCGTCCTGGCGCACGACGAGGTCGTCGCTGCGGGCGCTCATGGGCCAGTGCACGCGGCGGATGTCGTCGCCCACGACGTAGGGCCGCAGGGTGTGGAACTCGTCGCCCGAGCGACCCAGGCCGGGTCGGCCCTCGTGGCCCGACAGGGGCTCGGCGCCCGCTGGCGGCGGGAGGGGCCGCAGCCGGTCGACGTGGGGCAGGACGACCAGACGGACCTTGTCGGCCGACACCTGGCTCCGGCGGGCCAGCCCGAACGGATCGCCGACCTCGACCATCAGCGGGCCGACCGAGACCTCGCCCCGGCTCCGGGTGGGGAGGCGGTAGGCGGCTCGGACGGTGCCGCCGACGGGGAGCGGCGCGAGGCGGAGGCGGGCACCGGCCCGGTCGCCGATCGGGTCGACGAGGGTCAGCACGGGCGTCCGCATCCGTCCGGTCGAGGCCACGTCGATCTCGACCCGGGCCGGGGTGCCGACGTGGACCCGGTCGGGTCGCACCGATCGGCGGATCCGCAGACGGGGCTGCAGGAGCAGGACCTGGGCCACGGCCGCGGCGACGAGGACCACGCCGGCGGCGGCCAGCACGTAGGCCTCGACCAGGCCGAGCAGGCGGCCGGCGACGGCGAGCGCGGCGGAGCCCAGGAGCACCAGCGCCCCGGGCCGGGTGATCACCGCCGGGGGCCGGCCGTGGTGGGGACGGGCACCCGCTCGAGGAGCTCGGCCACGATCTGGGACCGGGACGTCCCGGCCAGGGCGGCCTCGGGGGCCAGCTGGAGACGGTGGGCCAGGGCCGGGACGGCGAGGGCCTTGATGTCGTCGGGGATCACGAAGTCACGCCCCGCCACCAGCGCCTTGGCCTGGGCCGCCCGTTGGAGGCTGAGGGTGGCGCGAGGCGACATCCCGAGACCGAGACGGGGGTGGGACCGGCTGGCCGTGGCCAGGTCGACGAGGTAGTGCTGCAGGCCCGGGGCGATGTGGACGTGGCGGCTCATCGAGCCCAGGCCGGCGACCTCCGCCGTGGTGGCGACGGCCTTCAGGTGGGGGATGGCGTCCTCGGCCCCGTCGTTGGCCAGGATCGCCACCTCGGCCTCCTCCGACGGGTAGCCCATCGAGACGCGGAGCAGGAAGCGGTCGAGCTGGCTGTCGGGGAGCGGGTAGGCCCCCTCGTGCTCGGCCGGGTTCTGGGTGGCGAGCACCACGAAGGGCTGTTCCAGGGCGTAGGTGGCGCCGCTCACGGTGACCTGGCCCTCGGCCATCGACTCGAGCAGGGCGGCCTGCGTCTTCGGGGAGGCCCGGTTGATCTCGTCAGCCAGGACCACGTGGGCGAACACCGGGCCGGGCCGGAAGTCGAAGGTGGCCGTGCGCCGGTCGTAGACGCTGACCCCGACGACGTCGGACGGCAGCAGGTCGGGCGTGAACTGGATGCGGCCGAAGGTGCCCTCGATGGACGCGGCGAGCGCCTTGGCCAGGCTGGTCTTGCCCACACCGGGCACGTCCTCGATCAGCACGTGACCCCCGGCGACCAGCGCCAGCAGGATCATCTCGGTCGCATCGGACTTGCCCTGGATCACCCGCGACACGTTGTCGACGATGGACCCGAAGACGCGGGCCGCGTCCTCGGGGCGGAGCCCGCCGTGGGCATCTTCTGAGCGATCGATCGGGGACGCCTCAGCCACTGGCCCTCCTCAGGTCGGTTCGCCAGGGTAGGCCGTCCGTCACCCCCCGGCAGCCTCGGCCCCCGTCCGCCCTGCCTCGGGGCCTCTGGTAGGACTCCTCCGTGGCCGAGGAGATGGTGCTGGCGCTGGATGTCGGGGGGACGAAGCTGGCGGCGGGGATCGTCGACGCCGAGGGCCGGCTGACGGGGCGGCGGCAGGTCGAGACGCCGGAGGGGACCGACGGCGAGGCGCTGTTCGGGGTGGTGGCCGAGCTGGTCGACGGGGTGCGGGGCGACGCCGGGCTGGTGGGGTTCGGTGTGGGGTGCGGTGGGCCCATGACCTCGACGGGCGTGTCACCGCTGAACATCCCGGCGTGGCGGGGGTTCCCGCTCCGCGAGCGCCTCGCCGCCCACACGGGGCTGCCGGTCCTGGTCGACAACGACGCCAAGGCCCTCGCCCTCGGCGAGGGGTGGCGCGGCGCGGCGCGGGGCGTGCGGGACTACCTGGCGATGGTCGTCTCGACGGGCGTGGGCGGCGGCATCGTGCTCGACGGGCGCCTGCTCGACGGCCACGCCGGCAACGCCGGCCACATCGGCCACCTGATCGTCGAGCCCGGTGGCCGGATCTGCCCGTGCGGCGCCCGGGGCTGCCTCGAGGCCGAGGCGTCGGGGACGGCGATCACCGCCATCACCGGCGGCCACCCCCGGGACGCCCCGATCGAGGTGCGGGAGCGGACGGGGACGCTCGTGGGGCGAGCCGTGGCGTCGGTGGCCAACCTGCTCGACCTGCGGCTGGCGTGCGTGGCCGGATCGGTGGCCCTGGGCTACGGCGACGTCTTCCTGGCCGCGGCCCGGGCCGAGCTGGCGGCGTCGGCCCGCATCGCCCACAGCCGGGGCGCCGAGATCCGCATCGGCGCCCTCGGCGACGCGGGCCCGCTGGTCGGCGCCGGCGCCCTCGGCTGGAAGGCCGCCGGGGTGGTGGTGGGGGACTAGCCGGTGCGGGGGTCGGCGTCGGCGGGGGTCACGTCCTCGGCGACGGGGGCGTCGTCGACGGCGGGGTCGTACTCCTCGTAGTCCTGGCGCAGGTCCCGCTCGGCCTGCTCGACCTGGTCGTCGGAGACGTCGTCGTCGGTCTGCTCGACCTTCCCCTTGGCCTCGGCCTCCCGGTCGGCGGTGAGCCACCCCACCTTCTCCCGGACCTTGCCGATGAGGCCGTGCGTCTTGCCGGTGTCGTCGCTCATGGCCCCCGCCCTGCCCGCTCGCCCGCCGCCGACACCCCGACCGGTACGGTGGCGGTCCATGGACCGGGACGTGACCGAGGCGGCATCGGCCCTGGTGAGACGACCGGGCCTGTGGGGCGCGGCGGCCGCGGCCGGGGCCCGGCACCTGCCCCGCCGCCTCACCCGACCCCGGTCGGCCGCGCCCTGGCTCCGCTTCCGGATGGAGACGGCCTACGGGCGGGAGCGCCGCGTCCCCACCGGCCCCGACGTCGTCACGTGGCTGCGGTGGGTCCGGGCGTGGCCGCGGGCGCGACGCTGACCGGCGGGCGGGACGACGGCTCGAGCTCGACGACCGGGTCGAGGCGGTGCGAGAAGCGCCGCAGCGTCCGGAGCACGGGCACGCCCAGCAGCGCCACCACCACGAGGTTGGCCGTGGCCCCGGCGGCGTCCCAGGCCAGCGACGTGGCCACGTAGAACGACCAGTAGTGCTCGAGCGTCCCGGTCAGGCCCAAGCCTGGGCGCCACTGGAGGTCGCCGTTCCCCGGCGTCAGCGGCCACGACCACAGGTTGATGATCGCCCCGTAGGCGAAGCCGACGGCCCACGACCACACCGCCAGCACCGCCACCTCGGCCCGGGGCGGCAGCCGGCGGGTGAGCCGGCCCAGCCCACCGGTGGCGGCCGCCATCCACGCCAGCACCAGCATCTGGAAGGGCAGCCACGGCCCCACGCCGCCGGTGATCACGGCGCTGAGGGCCATGGCGAACAGCCCCAGCAGGAAGCCGAAGCGGGGCCCGAAGGCGGCGGCGGCGAGCAGGACGAGGAAGAAGATCCCGCTGCCGCCGCCGGGCAGGTCGATCAGGCGCAGGAGGCCGGCCATGGCCGACAGCATCCCGAGCAGGGCCACGTCCGCCCCGGCCATGGTGCCGGCCCGGATCTCGAGCAGGACGGTGCCGACGGCCAGCGCCCCGATCAGGCCGGCGAGGAGCGGGGCGTCGCCGCCGCGGGCCACGACGTCGCCGGTCTCGGGCGGCAGCCAGAACGGGTACAGGAAGGCGCCGAGCCCGATGGCGCTGGCCAGCAGGTAGGCGGCCCGCACCCTCATCGGACCGTCCCCAACGCGGCCTTCACCTCGGCCACCGTCAGGAACGGCGGGAGCACCCGGAGGACCTGGGGGGCGAAGAGCGAGCCCGACAGCACGTCGCGGGCGGGCCCGTCGGCCACCACCTCGCCGCCGCCGAGCACGACGACGCGGGTGGCGCTCCGGGCGGCCAGCTCCACGTCGTGGGTGGCGATGACGACCGCCCCGCCCTCGGCCGCGTGCTCGGCGATGGCCGACTCGAGGGCGGCGCGGGACGCGGCGTCGATGCCGCGGGTCGGCTCGTCGAGGAGCAGCGTCGGCGCCCCGCCCACGGCGACCGCGGCGACGGCGACCCGCTGGCGCTCGCCGGTCGAGAGGCTGCGGGGGTGGCGGTCGGCGAGGGGCAGCAGGGCCAGCCGGTCGAGCCAGCGGTCGACGCCGGAGCGGTCGCGTCCCAGCAGCCGGCAGGTCTCCGCCACCTCGGCCCGGACGGTGGGGGAGAAGAGCAGGCTGGAGGGGTCCTGGGGCAGGAGGGCGACCCGGTCACGCCGGTCGATGGTGCCCCGCAGCGGCGGCGCCAGGTCGGCCAGGGCCCGCAGCAGGGTGGTCTTGCCGGCGCCGTTGCGGCCCAGCAGGGCCACGACCTCGCCGGCCCGCAGCTCGATGTCGATCCCCGCCACCACCGGCGCGCCCCCGCCGTGCCCCACCGCCAGCCCCCGGGCGGCCACCAGCAGGTCCCCCTCCGCGAGGTTTGAGCGTTTCGCCCTGTGGTGCAGGGCGAAACGCTCAAAGCTCGCGGGGTCGAGGGGGTGGGTGCGGGCGTGGCGGCGGGCGTCGCGGACGGTGAGGGGCACCGGATCCCAGCCGAGGAGGTGGCCGAGGTGGGCGACGGGTGGGGCGCCGCGGAGGTCGCCCAGCACCGCGCCCGGGGGGCCGGCGGCGACGATCCGGCCGTCGGCCAGCACGACGGCCCGGTCGGCCATGGGACCGGCCCGCTCGAGCCGGTGCTCGGCCAGCACGACGGTGGTGCCGAGGTCGTCGGCCAGCCGGGCGACGGCGGCCAGCACGTCGTCGGCGCCCTGGGGGTCGAGCATCGAGGTGGGTTCGTCGAGCACGAGCACGGCCGGTCCGGCGGCGAGGGCGCCGGCCACCGCCGCCCGCTGACGCTCGCCGCCCGAGAGGGTGGCGGGGGAGCGGTGCCGCAGGTGGGCGATGCCGACGGCGTCGAGGACCTCCTCGACCCGGCGGCGCATCTCGGGGCCGGCCACGCCCAGGTTCTCCAGGGCGAAGGCGACGTCGTGCTCGACCTCGTCCACCACGACCTGGGCCTCGGGATCCTGGTGGACGAAGCCCACCGTGCCGGCCATGTCCCGCGGCCGCAGCCCCTCGACCGGGACGCCGCCCACAGCGACCCGGCCGCGGAAGCGCCCGCCGGTGCTGCGGGGCACCAGCGCGTTGACGGTGCGCAGGAGCGTGCTCTTGCCCGACCCGCTGTCCCCGACGAGCAGGGCGACCTCGCCGTCGGCCACCTCGAGGTCGATGCCGTCGAGGACGGGTGGGGCATCGGGGTAGGCGAAGCCCACGTCCTGCCACGAGACCGAGCCGGGGCCGCTCACGAGAGGTTCTCCGAAGGGGCCGAGGCCGCGGCCGCCGGGCGGATCGCCGCCGGCAGGGCCAGGCCCACCAGGGCGATCGCCGGCAGGACGGGAAGGCTCGGCCACCGCAGGGGCAGGACCGCCGGGTCCCAGGCCAGGTCGCGGACGTCGGCGGCGGCGCAGAGGGCGAGCACGACCGGCACGGCGAGCACGCCCGCCATCACCAGCGCGTCACGCCGGGTGAGCCGGCGGGGCCGGTAGCGGGTCGGCGCCGAGCGGCCGCTGAGCACGACGGCGGCGACGAGGGCGACCACGGCCGTGCCGGCGAGCGCGGCGGCCAGCCCGGCCGACTGGCCGACGAGGGCGACGACCGACGATGCGAGCCCGAGCAGGGCGACACCGGAGAGCACGACAGCGAGCCGGTCGAGGGGCTGGGGTCGCACCCGGCCGTAGCCCCGCGAGTCCATCGACTCGGCCAGGAGGACGGCCCGTTCGAGGCCGGTCTCAAGCACCGGCAGGGCCAGGCGGAGGGTCCGCCCCCGGCGGACGCGCACCCCGCCGGTACGGGCCCGGTCGGCCTCTCGCGCCGCGGTGGCGGCGTCGAGGGTCGAGGGCACGAAGGCCATGGCGACGGTGAGGACGAGCCCGGGCTCGTGGAAGGCGCGGGGGGCGGCACCGAGCAGCTCGTGGTGCGACGCCACCGCGTTGAAGGCGCCGAAGGTGGCGATGATCCCGACCACCACCAGGCTGTCGATCGCGGTCTGCAGCACGACCGACTGCGACACCGCGCCGCCGACCGAGAACCCGCCGAGCGCGGTGGGCAGCGTCGCCTGCGGGAGGGTGACGAGCGCCGTCCCGCTGGAGTCGGCGCCGAGCGGCGTGGTCAGCCCGATCAGCAGCACCCGCAGGAGACCGAACACCACGGCCATGGCCAGCACCACCGGGAAGGCCCGGGCCAGCGACCCCGGCCGCCGGTGGGTCTCGACCACCAGCCACACCACGGCCAGCGTGATGGCGACGAGCAGCGGGTTGCGGCCCAGCTGCAGGGAGACGGTGACGGCGATGGCCCAGACCAGCCAGGTCACGGAGTGGAGGGAGGTGGTCACGGGTGCGGGCGCCTTGCACTCAAAGCCGCAGGTGGCCGGGCTTTGACCGGTGGGGGGGCCGTCCGTAACCTACGGCCCCAGCAGAGGTCGCCCGCAACCCCGGATGGTGCGGCGGTCGTGCTCCGGGGGAGACAACCCGGTGCGACGGGGGAAGCCGGTGTGAGACCGGCGCTGACCCGCAGCTGTGAACGGCCTCCAGGCCGTGAGCCAGATGACCCGCCCCTGCCGCCGGCCTGCCCGGCTTCCCTGTTCACGTCGCGGCCCACCGGCCGCGGCCCCGCCGCTCCTCGAGGATTCGGGAGCACAGGAGGTCCCCATGCGCTTGCGCACCCGTCTGCTCACGAGCGCTGCCGTCGTCGGCACGCTCGTCGCCCCGCTGGTGCCAGGCGCCCCGGCCGGCGCCGCCCCGACCGAGGCCATCGACGATGCCGTCGCCTGGCTCGAGACCCAGCAGCAGGCCGACGGTGGGTTCGACACCGCCGGGTTCGCCGGCTTCGAGACCCCGGACGCCATCTTCGCCCTGGCCGCGGCCGGGCAGGCCGACGGCACGTGGAGCACGGCCGAGGCGCTCAGCGCCGTCGAGGCGGTCACCACCGGCGGGGAGACCCCCGAGGACGCCCTCGACGGCGTCGATGCCTGGGTCGACGACGTGCAGAACGACGGCGAGGCGAGCGCCGCGGCCAAGGCCCAGCAGGCGGCGAAGGTCATCGTGCTGGTCACCGCCCCGCTCGGGCTCGACGCCACCGACTTCGACCCCTCGGCGAACTCGGCCTCCGACGTCGACCTGGTCGCCGCCCTCCAGGCCGGCGCCGGCCCGAACCTCGACTACCCCGGGGTGCCGCTGGCCCAGAAGGTCTACGTGATCTGGGCGCTCGCGGCGCTCGCCGCGCCGGTCCCCAACGCCCTGCGCACGGCGGTCATCGAGACGCAGCAGGCCAACGGCGGGTTCAACTTCGACGGCGATCCCACGCTCCACGGCTTCGACCCCGACGTCACCGCCGCGGCCGTCATCGCCCTCACCGAGGCCGGCCTCCCGGCCAACGCCGAGGTCATCGAGCGGGCCCTCACCGGTCTCGGCTTCCAGCAGCGGTGGGACGGCGAGTGGGCCGGCCCGTTCGACGACGGCAACCCCAACTCGACCGCCCTCGTGATGCTGGCGGGGGCCGCCCTCGGTGCCGATCCGGCCACGTCGTGCTGGCGGGACCGCAACGAGCCGGGCCTGGTGGGCGTGCCCTTCCCCTCGCCCGAGCAGGCGATCCTCCGGGCCCAGGACGACGACGGCCACATGACGAGCCCGTCGGACGTCTTCGGGACCAACACCTTCGCCACCAGCCAGTCGATCCAGGGGCTGATGGCCGCCGAGGGTGTGGCCTTCTACCGCTCGCTCACGAGCTGCACCGTCGCCCCGATCAGCGACGACCTCCGTCTGGCCCAGTCGATGTACGTCGACCTCCTCCTCCGGGTCAGCGAGCCGGGGGGCGCGCCCTACTGGGCCACCCAGTTCGCCAACGGGCTGTCGCCGGCGCTGCTGGCCAAGCGGTTCACCGGCACCCCCGAGTACGGGCGCCGCGTCGTCACCCGGCTGAGCCTGGCCTACCTCGAGCGGCCGGCCACGCCCACGGAGCAGTCGGCCGGGGCGCCGACCGTGGTCGCCGGCCGCCGCTTCGACCTCGCTGCCACCATCCTCGGGAGCGAGGAGTACTACACGCTGACCAAGCCGTCGTTCCCGCCGGACGCCGAGCCCACCCCGGAGAGCTGGGGTGCCGCCGTGTTCCCGGCCGCCCTGGGCCGGCCCACCGGTCCCGACGACCAGGACTTCATCGACGCCCAGCTCGAGGCCGGGCGCACCCGGGCCCAGATCGCCCGCAAGCTCCTCCTCTCGCAGGAGGGCCGCAACCACGCCGTGCGCCAGATGTACGAGCAGCTCCTCCGCCGCCAGCCCCTTGCCGCCGACCTCCAGTACTGGGCCGGCGAGCTCGGGCGCGGGGTGAGCCCGGAGCGGCTCGTCACCCTCATCATCGGCTCGGCCGAGTACCGGTCGCTCACCGAGGCCCCGGTGTGATGGCGCGCCGGTCGTCCCCACGGGTCGGGCGGGCCGTCGCCGCCGCGGTCGCCCTGGCGGTCGTGGTCGGTCTCGCGGTCGCCGGCCCGGGGGTGGCCGGCGCCCAGCCGGCGCCGTCGGGGGGTGCGGGAGGCGCGGGGCGCGCCGCGCCCGACTGCGTCACGTCCGAGGGCGAGGTCGCCACCAGCGCCGTGCTCGTGATCGTGGTGTTCCCGTCGGGCACGTTCACTCGCTGCGTCGCCCCCGGCGGGAGCGGGATCGACGTGCTGCGATCCGCCGGTCTCGCCGTCGAGGTGCAGTCGTTCGGATCCAAGGGGGGCGCCGTCTGCGCCATCACCGACCCCAACGGCGCGGTCGTGGGCTGCCCCGACGGCCCCGACTGCCTCACCTGTCCGGCCGGCGAGGGGCGCTACTGGGGCTACTACCGCTGCTACGCCTACTCGCCGGTCGGGGCCGGGTCGACGACGCCGGCCGGGGGGACGATCGAGTCCTGGGGCTACGGGCGCGGCGGGACCTGGGGCGCGGGCCGACCGGCCGACTGCGACGACGGGCGGGCCGAGCCGCCGCCGACGACCCCGGCCACCACCGCGCCCCCGGGCGGCGGAGGTGGGGGAGGAGGCGGTGGGGGCTCCGGTTCCGGTGGCGGCGCGGTGCCGATCGGCGGGACTCCCGGCGGCGAGACGCCCGGCGGCGGCTCGTCCGACCCGGACGGGTCCCCGACACCGGGGTCGACGGCGGGGCCGGACGGCACCACCACCGCACCCACCACCACGACGGCTCCGTCGTCGACCACGACGACCGCCGCCGACGACGAGGCGGACGACGACGAGGCGGACGACGACGGATCCGCCGCCCGCGGCGACGGTGGCGTGGACGGCGCGAGCTGGGAACCGGTCGACGGCGAGCAGACGGCGGCGGGGCATCCGGCGACCTCCACGGGCGGCTCCGACGGGGGCGTGCCGGTCGTGCCCCTTGCCGTCACCGCCGTCGTCGTGGCCGCCGTGGCCGGCCTCGCCCTCCGCGCCCGGCACGCCCGCACCGCTCGGACGGCGACACCCGGCGTTCCGGCCTGACCCCCATCGCCAGGCGATATCCGGCGAAACGCTCCCTACGCGCCGGGTGGCAGGGGTAGCGTTCCCGCCCATGGTCCGGGCTCTGGTGCTGAACGTCACGTATGAGCCGCTCAGCGTCGTCGCCGGGCGGCGTGCCGCCGTGCTCGTGCTGACCGAGCGGGCCGACGTCGTTCACGAGGGTGACGAGGTGCTCCACTCCGAGCGGCTCGCGCTGCCGGTGCCCTCGGTCGTCCGGCTGCGGACCCTGGTCAAGGTGCCGTACCAGCGCCACCTCAGCGTCAGCCGCCGGAGCGTGCTGGCCCGCGACGCCCACCGCTGCCAGTACTGCGGGTCGAAGGCCGAGACCATCGACCACATCGTCCCCCGCAGCCGCGGGGGCGGCCACAGCTGGGAGAACGTGGTGGCCGCCTGCCGGCCCTGCAACCTCCGCAAGGCCGACCGCTCGCTGCGTGACTGCGGCCTCCAGCTGCGGGTCCCGCCCGGGCCGCCCCGGCGCACCCTGTGGGTCGCCGCCGCGGTCGACGCCGTCCCGGCCCTCTGGGAGCCGTACCTCACTGCCGCGTGAGCGAGCTCGCGAGCGACGACCCGGACAGCCCGTGATCGTCGCCGCCGAGGTGCGGCGGGTCGGGCTGCCGCTGCTCGCCCCGCACGTGGCCGCCCACGGCACCGAGTGGGACCGCGAGGTGCTGCTGGTCCGGGTGGTCGACGACCGGGGCCGGGCGGGGTGGGGCGAGTGCCCCACCCTGTCCCGGCCCGGCTACACCGCCGAGTGGACCGGCGGGGCGTGGGACGCCCTCCGCACGGCGCTGCTGCCCGACCTGCTGGCCGGGGTGGAGCCGGCCGACGACGCCCCGCCGATGGCCGCCGGGGCGGTGCGCGACGCCCTGTTCGACCTCGACCTGCACCGCAGGGGCGAGGCACCCGCCCCCGGTGTCGCGGCCGTGCCGTTCGGGGTGGCCGTCGGGCTGGCGCCGAGCGCCGACGAGGTGGTCGACGAGGTCGAGGCGGCGCTGGCCGCCGGCGCCCGGCTGGTCGTGCTCAAGATCGAGCCCGGTCGCGCGGTCGAGCCGCTGGCCGCGGTGCGGGCCCGCTGCCCCGAGGTCGACGTCGCCGTCGACGCCAACGGGAGCTTCGACCTCGCCGACCTCGACGAGCTGCGCGAGCTCGACCGGCTCGGGCCCGTCTTCGTCGAGCAGCCGCTCCCGGCCGCCGACCTCGAGGGCTCGGCCCAGGTCGCCGCCGCCCTGCGGGCACCGATCGCCCTCGACGAGGCGATCACGGCCGAGCGCGACCTGGCCGCGGCCGTGTCGGTCGAGGCCGGGAGCATCGTCACCGTCAAGCCGGCCCGGGTCGGTGGCTTCCTCAACGCCGGCACCATCATGGGGATGGCCCGCCGGGCCGGGTGGGAGGTCCACGTGGGGGGGATGCTCGAGAGCGGTGTCGGGCGGGCGATGGCCCGCCGTCTGGCCGCCGGCCCCGGTGTCCGCGGCCCGGGGATGGTCGGGCCGACCGGCCTCCTCTTCATCGACGACGTCGTCGATCCCGTCACCGCCGACGCCGACGGCCTGGTGGCCGTCGCCACCGGTCCCGGCCTCGCCCCCCCGCCCGATCCCGACCGTCTGGCCCGGCTGACCCTCGACCGGTGGGACGCCGAACGATGACCGCCGACGCCGAACTCGGGGGAGTAAACGCCCAAAACCGGGCGTCTACTCCCCCGAGTTCGCAGAAGGGGTGGGCGGTCGAGGTGGCGCGGGGGAGCGCGGCGGCCTTCCACGGGCGCGACGTCGAGCCCGGCTCCGGGCGCCAGGTGTGGGTCCAGCAGGTCGACCGGCCCGCCCTGGTGCTGGGGAGCACCCAGCCCGACGCCCTCGTCGACCACGCCGCCGCCGCTCGGGCCGGGGTCGAGGTCGTGCGGCGCCGGAGCGGCGGCGGGGCGGTGCTGGTGGAGCCGGGTGGGACGGTGTGGGTGGATGTGGTGGTCCCGCCGGACGACCCGCTGTGGGACGACGACGTGGGGCGGGCGGCCCACTGGGTGGGGGAGAGCTGGGCCACCGCCCTGGCCCACCGCGGGGTGGCCGGCGCGACCGTCCATCGGGGTGGCCTGGTGGAGATGCCCTGGTCACGCCAGGTGTGCTTCGCCGGGCTGGGCCCCGGCGAGGTGACCGTCGCCGGGCGCAAGGTCATCGGGGTGGCCCAGCGCCGGACCCGCCACGGGGCCCGGTTCCAGGTCGCGGCCCTGCTCCGGTGGGAGCCCGAGGCCCTGGTGGCGCTGCTCCACCTGCCCGAGGGCGATCGGGAGGCGGCGACGGCCGACCTCGCCGACCGGGCCGCCGGGCTCCCGGTGGCCGAGGACGCCCTGGTCACGGCGCTGCTCGACGCCCTCCCGGGCTGATCCGGGCCCGCCGGCCCGGGGTCGGGCCGCCCCTCGCGGGGGTTGCGCCTGAACACACGTTCCCCTATGGTGTGGGGGCTGGTGGGGGATTATCCCAGACGATTGCACCATTGTGGGTTGACGGTCACCCTCAGTGGGGCGTACGGTCGGCAGCCTATGGGGCAGGTACCGACGAACGAGGTGGCCGAGGTGGGTGCGGACGGCACCGTCGCCGCGCCGGCTCCGGCGCCGCCCCGCCCCCGGTTCACCTGGGAGTACCGCAACGGCGTCGACGCCAAGTCGCGGGTCGTCCTGCCGGCGCCGTACCGTCCCGCCTTCGCCGACGGCGGCTTCCTCACGGTGTGGCAGGACCGCTGCCTCGCCGCCATGCCAGCCGCCGAGTTCGACGCCTACGTCACCCACCTCGAGGGGGCGCTGGCCGTCAGCCACGAGGTCGAGCCCGACGCCATCCTCCGCGAGCTGTGGCGCACGACCCTCGACTTCCGCCTCGACATCCAGGGCCGCCTGTCGCTGGCCGAGCCCCTGCGGGAGGCCGTCGGCCTTGGCAGCGAGATCCGGTTCGTCGGCTTCGGCCGCCGGGTCGAGCTGTGGCCGGCCGACGTCACCGCCGAGCAGGAGGCCGAGCGCGACGACCACCGCGCCACCATCTCGCTCCTCCAGAGCTCCTACGACGTCCCCCGGATGGGGAGCTAGGGAGATGGCCCTCACCATGGCTGCGCCACCGCCACCCACACCCGATGAGCCCCGGGCCAACGCCGGCGAGCCTGCGAGTGGCGCAGGCAAGCACGTCCCCGTCCTGGCCGACGAGGTGCTCGCCGTGCTCGGCGCGGCACCGTCCGGCACCTACCTCGACCTGACCCTCGGCCTGGGCGGTCACGCCGCGCTCCTGCTCGAGGCCAACCCCGGTCTGCGCCTGGTCGGCATCGACCGCGATCGCGAGGCCCTCGCCATCGCCGGCGAGCGGCTGGCCCGCTTCGGCGACCGGGTGTCGCTGCACCACACGCGCTCCGACCAGCTGGCCGACGTCGTCGCCGCCGCTGGCATCGACGACGTCACCGCCATCCTCGCCGACCTCGGCGTCTCGTCGCCGCAGGTCGACCAGGCCCGGCGCGGGTTCAGCTACCGGACCGACCGCGACGGCCCGCTGGACATGCGGATGGACCAGACCCGGGGCCGCACCGCGGCCGAGCTCCTGTCCGACATCGACGAGGACACGCTGGCCCGGGCCCTCCGCGAGCTGGGCGACGAGCCCTTCGCCCGCCGCATCGCCCGCCGCATCGTCGACGACGAGCCCACCACCACGGCCGCCCTGGCCGACTCGGTCCGGGCCTCGGTGCCCGCCGCCCGCCGGCGCAGCGGCGACCCCGCCAAGCGCGTCTTCCAGACCCTCCGCATCCTCGTCAACGACGAGATCGGCATCCTCGACCGCACCCTCGACCGGGCCCTCGACGTGCTGGTGCCGGGGGGCCGCTTCGCCGTCATCGCCTTCCACTCGGTCGAGGACCGCATGGTGAAGACCCGCTTCCGGGCCGCCGCCGACGGCGCCTGCACCTGCCCGCCGGGGCTGCCCTGCGTGTGCGGCGCCACCCCGACCGTCCGCCTCCTGCAGCGCAAGGCGTGGGTCGCCACGCCCGAGGAGGCCGCCGCCAACCCCCGCTCGACCAGTGCCCGCCTCCGGGCCGTCGAGGCCCTCCCCGTCCTTCCCTTCGACCCCCCGGACCGCTGACATGGCTGCCACCCGATCTGCCCTCGCGACCGCCCCCCGGACCCGCGCCCTGCGCGTCGTCGAGGCCGACGCCCCGACCCGGCCCGAGCTGCGGGTCGTCCCGCCCCGCCGGCCCACCGGCGCCATCGTGGTGGCGTCGCTCGTCCTCGTCTTCGGCGTCCTCCTCGCCACCGCCGCCCTCAACACCATGCTGGTGTCGGGTCAGCGCGACCTCGACCGCATCGAGGCCGAGATCCGCGAGGGCGAGCAGCGCAACCAGGCGCTGGAGCTCCAGGTGGCCGAGCTGGAGTCGCCCGATCGCGTCGTCGAGGCGGCCGAGGCCCAGGGGATGATCGAGCCCGAGACGGTGATCTGGCTGACGCCCCGCGCCGACGGCGGCGGGGCCGACGTCATGACCGCGCCGAGCGACACCAGCGGGGGCGACGAGCGCGCCGACGGCGGCCCGGGCGGAAGCGGAGGATGAGCGGCCGCGCCCCGGTCACCGGCGCCTTCGAGGCCTACCGCCGCGAGCGCTCGGCGTCGTGCGAGCGCGATGCCCCCCGATCTCCCCGATCCCGTCGACCCTCCGAGCCCCGCCGGGCGACGCAGGCCCCTGCCCGTCGCCCGGCGCCGGGCCGGAGGGAGCGGCGGCCCGAGACCGCCCCGGCGGGTCGGGCTCCCGGGCCCCGGACGGTGACGGCGGCCGTCGGTCGCCACCCGTCGCAGCGGCCGGCCCGCCCGCGCCCGCCGGCCCAGCCGGCGCCACCCCACGTGCTCCGGCGGCGGCTGGCGTTCATCCCGATCATCGCCGTCCTCCTCTTCGCCGCGGTGGCCTACAAGCTGGTCGACGTCCAGGTCCGCAACCCGGAGCGGGCCCGCAACCAGGGCGCCCAGCAGCGCACCGGCTCCACCACGCTGGCCGCGGGGCGGGGGGCGATCCTCGACCGCAACGGTGAGGCGCTCGCCCTCTCGGTGCCCCGCCAGACGGTCTTCGCCGACCCGAGCCTGATCGACGACCCCGCCGCGCTGGCGGACGAGCTGGCCCCGGTGCTCGACGTCCCCCGGCGCGAGCTGGAGGACCTGATGTCGGTGCCGGGCAAGTTCTCGGTGCTGGCCCGGACGGTCCCCGACGAGGTGGCCGCCGAGATCCGCGAGATGGACCTGGTCCCTCGGGGCATCGGCATGTTCCAGGAGTTCGAGCGGGTCAACCCGTCCGACGACCTGGCCCGGTCGATCGTCGGCGGCGTCACCGCCGACGGGGCCAACGGCACCTCCGGCCTCGAGCTCCAGCTCGACGAGGCCCTGACCGGCACCGCCGGCGAGGTCGTCTACGAGAAGTCAAAGGCCGACGGCGGCGGCACGATCACCGGCACCAAGCGCCGGATCGTGCCCGCCCGCCCCGGCGCCGACGTCGCCCTCACCATCGACCAGGTCATCCAGTACGAGGCCGAGCGGGTCCTGGCCGACCATCTCGAGCGGGCCGGCGCCATGGGCGGCACGGTCATCGTCAGCCGGCCGTCGACCGGCGAGATCCTCGCCCTGGCCAACCTGGCCGAGGACGAGGACTCCGGCGCCTTCGTGCCCACGCCCGACAACGTCGCCCTCACGTCGGTCTACGAGCCCGGCTCGGTCAACAAGGTGATCACCGTCGCCGCGGCCATCGAGCTCGGCCTGGTCACGCCGGACACGACGATGTTCGTGCCCGACACCCTCCCGGTCGGCGACCACGAGTTCACCGACTCGCACCCCCACGAGACCACCGAGTGGTCGGTGACCGACATCCTGGCCACGTCGTCGAACGTGGGCACGATCATGCTGGCCCGCGAGGTCGGCAGCGCCCGCATGGACGAGTTCCTGCGCCGCTTCGGCTTCGGCGACGTCACGGGTCTCGGGTTCCCGGACGAGTCGCCCGGCATCATGCTGCCGGCGGAGGAGTGGGACCGGCAGAGCACCGCCATCGGCTCGATCCCGATCGGCCAGGGCGTGTCGGTCACCGCCATGCAGATGCTCCAGGCCTTCAACGTGCTGGGCAACGACGGCACCTACGTCCCGCCCCGGCTCGTCCGCGAGGTCACCGGGCCCGACGGCGAGGCCGAGCCGGTGCCGTCGGGCGAGGAGAGGAGGGTCGTGTCCCCGGAGACGGCCGCGGCCGTCCGGGCCATGATGGCCCAGGTGGTCGAGCGGGGGACGGGACAGCAGGCCGCCGTCCCGGGGTACTCGGTCGCCGGCAAGACGGGCACCGCCCGCAAGCCCCAGCCGACGGGCACCTACGAGGACGAGAACGGCCAGATGCACTACATCGCCACCTTCGCCGGGCTGCTGCCGGCCGAGAACCCCGACCTGTCGATCATCGTGGTGATGGACGAGCCCGACCCCTCGAAGTCGATCTACGCCGCCGACGTCGCCGCCCCGGCGTTCGCCGACCTGGCCCGCTTCGCCCTCCGCCGCCTCGGGATCCCGCCCTCGGCCGGCGGTGACATCACCGACGTGCCCGACATGAGCGAGTCGGCCCAGGAGATCGAGGAGGCGCCGCTCCCGAGCGTTCCCCGGAGCGAGGAGGAGGGCGGCGAGACGGACGCCTCGGCCGACGGCGCCGACGCCGAACAGGACGAGCCGGTGGATGGCAGTGAGTGAACGCAGTG
>DASVEC010000230.1:0-3230 GCA_036380755.1 Iamia sp.
TCGGGCGTCGGCAGGGAGACCAGCGGGTGGACCGACGCCCGCCGCTCGAGGGGGGCCAACACGTCGAGCCCGAGCGACCCCGAGAGGTGGGACACCACGGCGGGTCCCGGGGCGACGGCAGCGGCCACCGGGCCGATGACCCCGTCGGGCACCGCCAGCACCACCAGGTCGACCCCGTCGGCGGCCACCGCCGAGGTCCCGGGCACCACCTCGACGTCCCACCCCACGGCCTCGAGCGCCCCGGCCAGCGCCCCCCCGGCCCGCCCCCGCCCCACGATCCGCACGCTGGTCACCCCGACCCCCCAGATCCGGCGAACTCGGTGGGATAGGCGCCCGGTTCTGGGCGTCTACCCCACCGAGTTCGCTGAAGGAGGTGCGCACGGGTGCGGGCGGCGTCCCAGAGGGCGATGACGGCGACGCCGGCGGCGATGACGAGGGCGACGTCGGCGCCGGCGCGGTAGCGGGTCAGCCCGAAGTTGACGGCCGCGGTGAAGGTGCCGGCGACGAGGAGGGCGACGAGCGGGCTGATCGGCAGGCGGCGCCGGTACAGCACGACCACCCCGGCCAGGCCGAGCGGGGCGATCAGGCCGTGGGCCCACCACGCCAGGTCCGACGGGCGGTCGCCCCGCCCCTCGATCACGTGGTCGTCCTGGGCCATCTGGCTCGGGCGGTACAGACCCCACTCCCGGGCGATGCGGGCGACCACGACCACCGGCAGCCGCCCGACGTTCCCCTCCCGGAACCCGTCGGACGCCTCGACGAGGCGGGCGTCGACGGTCGACTCGTCGACCCCCTCCATCTGGGCCCGCACGCTCCCGGTGCCCAGCTGCTCGTAGCCGGCCTTCGACCCCAGGCGGTTGCCGTAGTAGGTGCTCGGCTGGTTGGTGAGCAGCAGGCTCTGCCCGGTCGTGGTGGTCATCAGGGCCGGCTTCTCGAACCGGGTCGCGTTCATGTGCAGCCACGGCGCCACCACGAGGACGGCGGTGGCCCCGACGGCGGCGACGAGGCCGAGCCGGTCGCGACGCCGCAGCTCGACCATCCCGGCGGCCAGGGCCACGGCGATGAGCGGGGCCAGCAGCGCGCCCTCGGTGCGCGACAGCGCGGCCAGCCCGCAGGCCGCCCCGAGCACGACGGCGGATCCGAGGGTCCGCCGGCGCCAGAACCGGTAGCCGGCCCACGCCACCAGGGCCGCGGCCACCTGGTACACGGACTCCGACATCAGCACGACGTCGTTGATCCACAGGGCGGGGTGGAGGGCGGCGAGGACGGCGGCCGCCCAGCCCGCCCGGCGCCCGCCCAGCCGGAAGGCGACCGCTGCGACCAGGGCCACCGTCACCGCCCCGAGCAGCGCGGTCGACCGCCGCAGGCCGGTGTAGCCGTCGACGCCCAGGAACCGCCACCCGGCCAGGTAGGTGTACATGGCCGGCGGGTGGTGTCCGGCCTCGACGCCGGCGCCCGTGGTGTAGCCGTCACCGTCGGCCAGGGAGCCGGCGACGAGCCGGTACTCGAAGGCGTCGCCGGTGGACGGGAAGCACCCGCCCACGGCCTCGGACCCGCAGGGCTCGGAGGCCTGGATCACGGCCAGGCGGAGCCCGACGCCCAGGACGGCGATGACGACGACCGGGATCCAGAAGCGGCGGTCGATGCGTCCCACCGCGGCCCACGACCGCCGGGCGACGACCGCCGGCGGCGGGATCCTCGGGAGACTCGGCCTCACGGCCGCTCGCGGGCCACGTCGTCGAAGCGGGTGGAGCCGCCGTCGGCGACCCCGGCCACCAGCCCGACCTGGCCCTCGTCGGGGGCGGCGCCGACGTCGATCGTGCCCCGGACCTGGCCGTCGACGATCACCCAGGCGGCATCGCCGCGGACGACCAGCTCGGCCCGCATCCCCTCCTCCACGCCGACCAGGCCCATGGCCTGGGTCTCGACCACCTCGCCGCCGGCCACGACGTCGACCCGCCAGGTGCCGAGGGCGGACACCGGCGTCAGGGCGAGGTGGTCGCCGGGACCCTGGTACCGGGCCACGACGCCGCCGTCGTCGGCCAGCCCGAACATGGTCGCGGCGATGCGGGCCCGATCCGACGAGCCCGGGAGCAGGGCGAAGCCGCGCCCGCCACCGTCCGGTGCCTCCTTCAGGTAGGCCGAGCCGGCCACGACCTCCCATTCGCCGACCGTCTCCCACGACCCACCGCCGGGCAGGTCGTCGAGGGCGGAGCCGTCGGGCCGGTCGAAGGTGTCGACCACGGCCGGGTCCGAGGTGGCGAGGATCGAGGGCTGACGGCTGCCGACCAGGGCGATCAGCAGCGCCACGCACCCGATGGCGAGGACCACGGTGCCCACGGCGAGGACGCCGGCGTGCGGCGCCAGGGCGTTGCTGACCGGTCCCCAGCCGGTGCGGAGGGTCCGCCGGGGCAGGTCCTCGGACGGGGTCGGCGGGACGGGGTCGTCGTCGACCGGCACCCGCCGGCGCACCACCATGCGTCCCACCGAGCGTTCCTCCACAGGGAGCGGACACTATCCTCGCCCCGTCATGCGCAGGGTCGCCCCACGCCTCGGGAGGGGGGCGATCGTCGCCGTGGCGGGGCTCGTCGTGGCGGGGGTCGTCACCGCGTCGGCCCAGCCGTCGCCGGGGTCCCGGCCCGCGGCCCGACCGCCCGTCGCCCGCCAGGCCGAGGCCGACCGCCCCAACATCGTCGTCATCCTCACCGACGACCAGACGGCCGAGTCGGTGCGGGTGATGGAGGCGGTGAACCGCGAGATCGTCGACGCCGGGACGTCGTTCACCGCCGCCAACGTGGCCATGCCGCTGTGCTGCCCGTCGCGGGCCACCCTGCTGACCGGCCAGTACCCCCACAACCACGGTGTGCGCGACAACCTGCTGCCCGACGGCGGCTACTTCCGGCTCGCCGAGGCCGACACCCTGCCGGTGTGGCTCCGGGCCGCCGGCTACCGCACCGCCCACGTGGGCCGCACGCTCAACCAGTACACGGCCGAGGCCGCCCCCCTGGTGCCCGACGGCTGGGACGAGTGGTACGGCCTGGTCGAGGACGCCAGCCTCTCGTTCCTCTACCGGGACTTCGTGCTGTCCTCGAACGGCCGCCTGCTCCGCTACGGCCCCGACGCCTACCTCACCGACGTGCTGGGCGACCTCGCCGTGCAGCTCGTCGACCGGCTGGCCGGCGACGACCCCTTCTACCTGGAGCTGGCCCCGGCGGCCCCCCACACCGGTC
>DASVEC010000231.1:0-8245 GCA_036380755.1 Iamia sp.
CTCGCCGAGGCGAACCAGTGGCCCGAGGACGTGGTGGAGTACTTCGGCGACGGGGACGAGTGCCACATGGCCTTCCACTTCCCTGTGATGCCGCGGATGTTCATGTCGCTGCGGCGGGAAGAGGCCCTGCCCATGATCGAGATCCTCGAGCGCACGCCGGCCATCCCCGACAGCTGCCAGTGGGGCCTGTTCCTCCGCAACCACGACGAGCTCACGCTCGAGATGGTCACCGACGAGGAGCGGGACTACATGTACGCCGAGTACGCCAAGGACCCACGGATGAAGATCAACGTGGGCATCCGGCGGCGGCTCGCCCCGCTGCTCGACGGGAGCCGCGAGGACATCGTCCTCCTCCACGCCATCCTCTTCAGCCTCCCGGGCTCGCCGATCCTCTACTACGGCGACGAGATCGCCATGGGCGACAACGTCTACCTCGGCGATCGCGACGGCGTCCGCACGCCGATGCAGTGGACGGGCGATCGCAACGGCGGGTTCAGCCGGGCCGACTTCGCCCAGCTCTACGCCCCGCCGCTGATGGACCCGGTCTACGGCTTCCAGGCCGTCAACGTCGAGGCCCAGCTGCGCAGCCCCCACAGCCTGCTGCGCTGGATCCAGCGCTTCGTCGCCCTCCGCAAGGAGCACCCGGTGTTCGGGCTGGGCACGCACCGCACGCTCAAGACCTCGAACCACAAGATCTTCGCCGTGCTGCGGGAGTACGAGGGCGACACCGTCCTGTGCGTCCACAACATCGCCCGCTCGGCCCAGGCCGTGGAGCTCGACCTGTCGGAGTTCCAGGCCCGGTGGCCCGAGGAGATGCTGGGCCGCACCCGCTTCCCCCGCATCGGCGAGCTGCCGTACCTCCTCACGATGGCGCCCCGTGGGTTCTTCTGGTTCCGCCTGTCCGAGGACGAGAGCCCCGAGGAGCGCTTCGACGCCGCCCTGGCCCGGGCCGAGGCGGCCGCTGACGAGGAGGTGGGAGGATGACCACCATCGCCGATGCCCTGGAGACCATCGACCTCGACGTCCTGACCGACTGGGTCACGGGCCAGCGCTGGTTCTCGGCCAAGTCCCGCGAGGTCAGCGTCGACGTCCGCACCACGGTGCCCCTGGGCGACGACCCGGGCATCGGGCTGCTGATCGCCGAGGCCCGCACCCCGGCCGGCACCCACGAGCTGTTCCAGCTCGTGGTGGGCACCGACGGCGACGAGCTGGCCTTCGACGTCCTCGACGACCCCGACCGGGCTGCGGCCCTGGCCGACCTGCTCCGCCACGGCGGCACGGCCGGCGACGGCGACCACACCGTCTCCTTCGCCTGGGCCGACGACGCTCCCGCGCTGGGCGACCCGCCGGTCGTCCGCGCCCTCAAGGCCGAGCAGTCCAACTCGTCGGTGATCATCGACGACGCCGTCATCCTCAAGGTGTTCCGCCACCTGGAGCCGGGCGAGAACCCCGAGCTGGAGATGCTCGAGTTCCTGTCGAGCCACGGCTTCGACGGCGCCCCGGCGCTGGTCGGGTCGTACTCGCTCCACGGCGACCTGATCGACGCCACCCTCGGCGTGGCCCAGGAGTTCCTGGCCGAGGCCGTCGACGGTTGGGAGCTGGCCCAGGCCGAGCTGATCTCGGGGCGGCCCGACCGGCTGACGCCCCGCCTGGTCGAGCTGGGCGAGATCGTCGGCCGGATGCACTCGGCCCTCGGGTCCGACGCCTCCGACCCCGACTTCGCCCCCGAGGAGGCCAGCGACGAGGCCCTGCCGATCTTCATGGCCACCGTCGACGAGGAGATCGAGCAGGTCTTCTCCAAGCTCCCCGAGCACGAGGTCTTCGCCCCGATCCTCGGCCGTGGCGACGACCTGCGCGACCGCCTGCGGCGCATGTCGCAGGGCGGCTCGGTCGGGCGCCTGATCCGCCACCACGGCGACCTCCACCTCGGCCAGACGATGCTGGACGACCACCGGTGGACGATCCTCGACTTCGAGGGCGAGCCGTCGCGACCGCTGCGGGAGCGACGCCGCAAGCGCTCGCCGTTGCGCGACGTGGCCGGGATGCTGCGCTCGTTCGCCTACGCCGCCACCGCCGCCGAGCGAGCGGGCGCGACCCTGCCCGACGGCTGGGAGGCCGGCGCCCGCCAGTCGTTCCTCGACGGCTACCACGCCGCCGTCGAGCCCTCGCTGCTGCCGGCCGGCGACGCCGCCACCCGGCAGGTGCTGGCCATCTTCGAGCTGGAGAAGGCCGTCTACGAGCTGCGCTACGAGATCGACAACCGCCCCGACTGGGCCGCGATCCCCGTCGCCGGCATCGCCCGCCTCTTGGAGAGCGGGGACACCGCATGAGCGGGCTCGGCCAGCTCGACCTGCACCTGCTCAACGAGGGGCGGCACCGCCAGCTGCAGGAGGTGCTCGGGGCCCACCCGCTCACCGTCGACGGCGTGGACGGCGTGGCCTTCCGCGTCTGGGCGCCCGACGCCCGCGACGTCAGCGTGGTCGGCGACTTCACCTACTGGGACGGGGCGACGTACCCGATGAAGCCGGTCGGGTCGTCCGGCGTGTGGGAGGCGTTCGTGCCCGGCATCGGCGTGGGCGAGCGCTACAAGTTCGAGATCCACGGGCACGACGGGTCGGTCGTCCAGCACGCCGACCCGGTGGCCCGGCAGGCCGAGGTCCCACCGGCCACGGCGTCGGTCGTCTCGGAATCGCGCCACGAGTGGGGCGACGCCGGATGGGTCGAGCGCCGTCGGACCCTCGACCCCCAGGTCGGGCCCATGTCGATCTACGAGGTCCACCTGGGCTCGTGGCGGCGCGACCCGGCGCACCCGGATGTGCCGCTCGGCTTCCACCAGGTGGCCGACGAGCTCGCCGCCTACGTCACCGACATGGGCTTCACCCACGTCGAGCTGATGCCGGTGATGCACCACCCCTACAGCGGGTCGTGGGGCTACCAGGTCACCTCCTTCTTCGCCCCCGAGGCGGCGTGGGGCACGCCCGACGACCTCAAGTACCTCGTCGACACGCTCCACGCCCATGGCATCGGCGTGCTGCTCGACTGGGTGCCGGCCCACTTCCCCCGCGACGAGTGGGCGCTGGCCCGCTTCGACGGCACCGAGCTGTACGAGCACGCCGGACCCCGGGGCGCGCACCCCGACTGGGGCACGCTCGTGTTCAACCACGGTCGCCACGAGGTCAGGGGCTTCCTGCTGGCCAACGCGCTGTTCTGGCTGCAGGAGATGCACGCCGACGGCCTGCGGGTCGACGCCGTGGCCTCGATGCTCTACCTCGACTACTCCCGCGAGGCCGGCGAGTGGTCGCCCAACGTCCACGGTGGGCGCGAGGACCTGGAGGCGGTGGCCTTCCTCCAGGAGGTCAACACCGTCGTCCACGCCGAGGAGCCGGGCGTGGCCTCGATCGCCGAGGAGTCGACCGCCTGGCCAGGCGTGTCCCAGCCGGTCGACAACGGGGGGTTGGGCTTCGGGTTCAAGTGGAACATGGGCTGGATGCACGACACGCTCGCCTACTTCCAGCACGAGCCGGTCCACCGCAGGCACCACCACGGCGAGCTGACCTTCAGCCTCGTCTACGCCTTCGACGAGAGCTTCATCCTCCCCCTCAGCCACGACGAGGTCGTCCACGGCAAGCGCTCGCTGCTGGAGAAGATGCCCGGCGACCGCTGGCAGCAGCTGGCCAACCTGCGCGCCCTCTACGCCTACATGTGGGCCCACCCGGGCAAGCAGCTCCTGTTCATGGGGGGCGAGCTGGCCCAGGAGCGGGAGTGGAGCGAGGAGCGCAGCCTCGACTGGCACCTGCTCGAGCGGGTCGACCACGCCGGGGTCCAGTCGCTGGTGCGGGATCTCAACCACTGCTACCGGCGCCACCCGGCGCTGTGGGAGGTCGACACCGACCCGGCCGGGTTCACCTGGCTGGAGGCGGCCGACGCCGACCGCAGCGTGGTGGCGTTCGTCCGCCGCTCGGCCGACGACGGCCAGCAGCTGGTGTGCGTGGCCAACCTCACGCCCGTCCCCCGCGACGGCTACCGCGTCGGGCTGCCGGCACCGGGTCGCTGGACCGAGGTGCTCAACACCGACGCCGGCGCCTACGGCGGCTCGAACGTCGGCAACCTCGGCGGCGTCGACGCCGAGCCGGTGCCGTGGCACGGCCAGGACCACTCGGCCGCCATGACCCTCCCGCCCCTCGGCGTCCTCTGGTTCGCCTCCCCGTGAGCGAGCGCCAGCGAGCGAACCAGCCAGCAACGGGCGAGGTCCTCCCCTTCGAGCACCCGTTGGGCGCCCACCCCCTCCGAACTGGCGATCAGATTCCCCCGCCCTTCGGGGAGTCTGATCGCCAGTTCGGCTCTGGGGTGGGCTTCCGGGTGTGGGCGCCGGCGGCGTCCGATGTCGTCGTCCGTCTGCTGACCGGTGCGGCGGCGGGCGACCACCCGACGGTCGACGCGGGGATGGGGGTGCGCACGGCCACCGTCGACGGGGCCGCGGCCGGCGACGACTACGTCTACGTGCTCGACGGGCGGGCGCTCCCCGACCCGGCCAGCCGGCACCAGCCCGAGGGCGTGCGGGGGCCGTCGCGCGTCGTGGACCCGGGCGTCTTCACCTGGTCCGACGACGGCTTCGAGATCCGGCCGCTCGGCGAGCACGTGCTCTACGAGCTCCACGTCGGCACCTTCAGCGCCGACGGCACCTTCGACGGTGCCGTCCCCCACCTCGCCGGCCTGGCCGAGCTGGGCATCACCGCCATCGAGATCATGCCGGTGGCCGAGTTCCCGGGCCGCTGGGGCTGGGGCTACGACGGCGTGTACCTCGGCGCCGCCCACTCGACCTACGGCGGGCCCGAGGGGCTGGCCCGGCTGGTCGACGCGGCCCACGCCCACGGCCTGGCCGTGATCCTCGACGTGGTCCACAACCACCTCGGCGCCACCGGCGCCGACCAGATCGCCGCCTTCGGCCCCTACTTCACCGAGAAGTACACGACGTGGTGGGGCTCGGCCCTCAACTACGACGACGCCTGGTCGGACCCGGTCCGGGAGTGGGTGCTCCAGAGCGTCGAGTGGTACCTCCGCGACCTGCACGTCGACGGGCTGCGGCTCGACGCCGTGCACGCCCTCTTCGACCAGGGCGCCGAGCACCTCGTCGCCGCCGTCGCCCGCCGGGCCCACGATGCGAGGCCGGGCAGCCTGGTCATCGCCGAGAGCGCGCTCAACGACCCCAAGGTGATCCGCCCGCCCGCGCTCGGCGGGTGGGGATGCGACGCCCAGTGGGCCGACGACCTGCACCACGCCGTACGCGTCCTCACCACCGGCGAGCGCGACGGCTACTACGCCGACTTCGGCACCGTGGCCGACCTGGCCACCGCCCTGCACCGGCCCTACATCCACACCGGCGGGTGGAGCCCGGCCCGCGAGAAGCGGTTCGGCGCCCCCGCCGACGACCGGCCGCCGGAGCAGTTCGTGGTGTTCACGCAAGACCACGACCAGGTCGGCAACCGCGCCCTCGGCGACCGCCTGCCCCGGGAGGCGCAGCCCGTCGCCGCCCTGATCGTCCTCACGTCGCCGTTCACGCCGATGCTGTTCATGGGCGAGGAGCACGGCGAGCCGGCGCCGTTCCAGTTCTTCAGCGACCACATCGACCCCGAGATCGCCGAGGCCACCCGCGAGGGTCGCAAGCGGGAGTTCGGCGCCTTCGTCTCGTTCCTGGGCGAGGACGAGGTGCCGGATCCCCAGGACCCGGCGACCTTCCAGCGCTCGAAGCTCAGCCGCGAGGCCCACGAGGACATCGCCGCCCTCTACCGGCGGCTGCTGGAGGTCCGCCGCGACCTCCCACCGGGCGACGTCGACGACATCTGCTTCGACGAGGACGCCCGCTGGCTGCGGTTCCGGCGGGGCCCGTTCCACGTGGCCGCCTCCTTCGCCCGCACCCCCACCACCGTCCCGCTGCCGGCCCACGTCACCGAGGTCCTCGTGTCCACGCACCACACCTTCGCCGTCAAGGAGGGAGCGATCGCGCTGCCGCCCTTGGGTGGAGCGCTGCTCCGTGGGGAGGACGGCTAGGTGAACGAGCGCAGCGACGCCGCCGACATCGATGGCCCGACCCGTGAGCCGACCGAGGTGTGGCCCGGGCGCCCGTTCCCCCTCGGCGCCGTGTGGGACGGCCAGGGCGTCAACTTCTCGCTGTTCAGCGAGAACGCCCGCCGGGTCGAGCTGTGCCTCTTCGACGCCGACGGCGACGAGGAGCGCATCGAGGTCACCGAGCGCACCGCCTTCAACTGGCACGTCTACGTCCCCGGCCGGGGTCCGGGCTGCCGCTACGGCTACCGCGTCCACGGGCCCTACCAACCCGAGGACGGCTTCCGGTTCAACCCGGCCAAGCTGCTGATCGACCCCTACGCCAAGGCCATCGAGGGGCCGATCGACTTCGACGCCGCCAGCGTCCTCCCCTACGTCCCCGACGACACCGAGACGGCCGACCTCGAGCCCGACGACGAGGACGACGCCGACGCCATCCCCAAGTCACTGGTGATCGACCCCGGCTTCGACTGGGAGGACGACCGCCCGCCCAACACGCCGTGGAGCGAGACCGTCATCTACGAGGTCCACGTCAAGGGGTTCACCAAGACGCATCCCGGCGTGCGCGACGACCTCAAGGGCACCTACGGCGGGCTCGCCTCCGACGTCGCCGTCGCCTACCTGAAGGACCTCGGCGTCACGGCCGTCGAGCTGCTGCCCATCCACCACATCGCCGACGAGAGCTTCCTCCACGACAAGGGCCTCACGAACTACTGGGGCTACAGCACCATCGGCTTCCTCGCCCCCCACGCCGGCTACGCCGCCACCGGCTCCAACGGCGAGCAGATCCGCGAGTTCAAGGGGATGGTGAAGGCCCTCCACCGGGCCGGCATCGAGGTCATCCTCGACGTCGTCTACAACCACACCTCCGAGGGCAACCACCTCGGCCCGATGCTGTCGTTCAAGGGCGTCGACAACACGTCGTACTACCGGCTGATGCCCGACGACCCCCGCTACTACATGGACTTCACGGGCACGGGGAACTCGCTCAACGCCATGCACCCCAGCACCCTGCGGCTGATCATGGACTCGCTGCGGTACTGGGTGACCGAGTGCCACGTCGACGGCTTCCGCTTCGACCTGGCCTCGGCCCTGGCCCGCGAGCTGTACGAGGTCGACCGGCTGTCGGCCTTCTTCGACGTGATCCACCAGGACCCGGTGCTCTCGCAGGTGAAGCTGATCGCCGAGCCGTGGGACGTCGGGCCCGGCGGCTACCAGGTCGGCAACTTCCCCGTGCTGTGGACCGAGTGGAACGGCATGTACCGCGACACCATGCGGGACTTCTGGCGGGGCCAGGCCGACAACTCCGAGTTCGCCTCCCGGCTGACCGGCTCGTCCGACCTCTACGCCTCCGATGGGCGCTCGCCGGTGGCATCGATCAACTTCGTCACCGCCCACGACGGCTTCACCCTGGCCGACCTGGTCTCGTACGACCACAAGCACAACGAGGCCAACCTGGAGGACAACCAGGACGGCACCGACGACAACCGCTCGTGGAACTGCGGGGTCGAGGGGCCCACCGACGACCCGTCGGTGTTGGCGCTACGGGCGCGTCAGCGGCGCAACCTGATGACCACGCTGCTGGTCTCGCAGGGCGTCCCGATGATCCTCGGCGGCGACGAGATCTGCCGCAGCCAGGGCGGCAGCAACAACGCCTGGTGCCAGGACAACGAGATCTCCTGGTTCTCGTGGGACCTCGACGAGGGCGCCCTCGAGATGCGGGACTTCACCCGACGCCTGATCACCCTCCGCCACGAGCACCCCGTCTTCCGCCGCTCGCGGTTCCTCGAGGGCGAGTCGATCGACGCGCCCGGGCTGCCCGATGCCTGGTGGTTCCGGCCCGACGGCCGGCGCATGACCCGGCGCGACTGGGAGCGGGACGACGGCCACGCCGTGGGCCTGTTCCTCAACGGCGACGCGCTGTTGGATCGGAACGCGCAGGGCCGGCGCATCGTCGACGACTCCTTCCTGCTGCTGGTCAACGCGCACCACGAGGACGTCTCGTTCGTCCTCCCCGCCCGGCGCTTCGGCCGGCGCTGGGACGTCGAGCTCACCACCGTCGACCCGACGGTGCCCGCCGGCGCCTGGTCGACCACCCCCCGGGCCGCCGTCGACGTCATGGCCCGCTCGATCACGATCCTCAAGCGCGTCTCCGGTGGCTGAGCGGCGGCCGCTGGTCGCG
>DASVEC010000232.1:0-16742 GCA_036380755.1 Iamia sp.
CAGCATCGCCCAGCACGCGGCGGACCAGCGACGCGACGCTCATGCCGTGACGGCCTCCTCGGCGAAGAGGCGGCCGGTGGTGGTGGAGAGCAGGTCGTCGAGCGAGACGTCCTCCTGGCGGAGGAAGCCCTTGCCCGGCACGGCGCCCCGGGCGACCAGCTCGACGACTCCAGCGGCGCTGGCGGCGGTCGTCCACGAGATGGCCCGCCAGCGGCGGCCGGCGATCTCGATGGGCTGCCACGCCCGCACGTGCTCGCGGCGAGTGAGCCCCTCGGGCCCGGTGCCCTCGACGGCGGCGTAGAGGTAGACGACGTCGTCGTCGACGGGCGGCTTGGCGTTGACGAGGATCTCGCCGGCCAGCTCGCGCCGGTCGCGCAGGGCCAGCTCGTCGAGCAGGAAGCGGATGGCGTCGCAGTGGCCGGGGTACCGGAGCGTCTTGTAGTCGAGATGACGGATGCGCCCGTCATATGTCTCGCACAGGGTTCCGAGGCCACCGGAGGTGGCGAAGGCCTCCAGCCGGTCGCCCCCGATCACGACCGTCTCGATGTCGGCCATGGCGGGGACCTCTTGGCGGTGCCCGTCGCGGATGACCTCGCAGTCGTTGATGTACTCGTTGATGACGCCCTCGGGCGACCAGGTGAAGGAGTAGCCGAGGACTCCGGACGGGTGCTGGGGCAGGGCGCCGACGCGGAGCTGCATGCGGCGCAGGTCGGTGAGGCCGTCGGCCAGCGACGAGCCCACGATGCCGATGAGCCCGGGGGCCAGACCGCACTGCGGGGCCATGACCACGTCGGCCCCGACGGCCAGCTCGCGGATCCGCGTCGTGGACGGGACGTCCTCGGTGAGGTCGAAGTAGTGCAGCCCTGCGGTCGCGGCCGCCTCGGCCACACCCAGGTTGCGGTCGTAGGGCAGACACGAGACGACGGCGTCGAAGCCGTCGAGGGCGCGCCGCAGGGCGTCGGGGTCGAACACGTCGAAGGCGTCGACGGGGAAGGCCAGCTCGGGCCGGGGGCGCAGGTCGCCACCGGCGACGTCGAACCCGGCCCCCTGCAGGAGGTGGGCGACCAGCTCGCCGACCTTGCCCAGGCCCAGCACCCGGATCCGCTCGATCGTCACGCGTCCTCCTCGACATCGCTCGACCATCAGACTGCCTGATGGCTACAGTAGGTCGGACGTTAGCAGATCTGATGTGCGCCCCCGGAGGCCCGATGACCGTCCTGCCCACCCCCGATGCCCTCGACCGCACGACCCGCGAGGTGCTCGACCGGCTCGGGGTCACGGTCGCCCAGGGATCGGACCTCCAGGGCCGCACGCCGATCACGGGCACGGCGATCGGCCCCGGTCTGGCGGTGAGCACCCCGGCCGACGTCGACGCTGCCGTCGAGCGGGCCACGGCCGCGTTCCGCACATGGCGCACCACGCCGGCGCCGGTCCGCGGCCAGCTGGTCCGGGCGCTGGGCGAGGAGCTGCGGGCGCACAAGGACGACCTCGGAGCCCTCGTCAGCCTGGAGGCCGGGAAGATCCGGTCCGAGGGCCTGGGCGAGGTCCAGGAGATGATCGACATCTGCGACCTGGCCGTCGGCCAGTCCCGCCAGCTGTTCGGGCGCACCATCGCCAGCGAGCGCCCCGGCCACCGGATGATGGAGACCTGGCAGCCGCTCGGCCCGGTCGGCATCATCACCGCCTTCAACTTCCCGGTGGCGGTGTGGGCGTGGAACACGGCCATGGCCCTGATCGCCGGCGACCCGGTGGTGTGGAAGCCGTCGGAGAAGACGCCGCTCACCGCCCTGGCCTGCCAGGCCCTGCTCGACCGGGCCGCGGCGTCGGTCGACGCCCCCGCCCACCTCGGCCAGGTCGTCCTGGGCGCGGCCGACGTCGGGCGGGCGCTCGTCGATCACGAGGGGCTGCCCCTGATCTCGGCCACCGGCTCCACCCCGATGGGCCGGGCCGTGGGCGAGCGGGTGGCGGCCCGCTTCGGCCGGTCGCTGCTCGAGCTGGGCGGCAACAACGCCGCCGTCGTCGCCCCGTCGGCCGATCTCGACCTCGTCGCCCGGGCCGTCGTGTTCTCCGCCGCCGGCACCGCCGGTCAGCGCTGCACGAGCCTCCGCCGCCTCATCGTCCACGCCGACGTCCACGACGAGGTCGTGTCCCGGGTGGCCTCGGCCTTCGCCTCGCTGCCGATCGGCGATCCGCTGGCCGACGGCACCCTCGTCGGTCCCCTGATCGACGGCGCCGCCCACGACCGGGTGGCGAAGGCGCTCGCCGCGGCCACGGGCGACGGCGGCACCGTCGTCACCGGCGGGGCGCGGGTGCTCGAGGACGAGGCCGCCGAGGCGTTCTACGTCCAACCCGCCCTGGTGGCGATGCCGGGCCAGACCGACATCGTCCGCACCGAGACCTTCGGGCCGCTGCTCTACGCCCTCACCTACACCGATCTCGACGAGGCCATCGCCCTGCACAACGGCGTGCCCCAGGGCCTGTCCTCGTCGATCTTCACCCGGGACGTCCGGGAGGCCGAGCGCTTCGTCGGCCCCGACGGCTCCGACTGTGGCATCGCCAACGTCAACATCGGCCCGTCGGGCGCCGAGGTCGGCGGGGCCTTCGGCGGCGAGAAGGAGACCGGCGGCGGCCGCGAGTCCGGCTCCGACGCCTGGACGGCGTACATGCGCCGGGCCACCACGACGGTGAACTACTCCGACGACCTCCCCCTCGCCCAAGGCGTCGAGTTCGGCTGAAACTGCGACCCTGGTCCACCTCAGAGGTGGACCAGGGTCGCAGTTTCGGGGGGTGGCTAGGAGACGACTCGGTTGCCGCCGCTGCGCTTGGCGCGGTACATGCTGCTGTCGGCGGCGCCGAGGAGGGCGTCGACGTCGTCGAGGGAGGTGACGCCGACCATGTCGGCCCGGCCCACGCCGATCGACACGCCCAGCATCACCGGCTCGTCGGCCCCGACGTCGATGGGCAGGGCGACGGCCTCGCGGATCCGCTCGGCCACGGCCTGGACCTCCTCGTCGGCCACGCCGATCGACACGACGACGAACTCGTCGCCGCCGAGACGGGCCACCACGTCCTCGGCCCGGACGGCGGTCCGGAGCCGCTTGGCCACCTCGACCAGGGCGGCGTCGCCGGCGGTGTGGCCCAGGGCGTCGTTGACCCCCTTGAACCCGTCCAGGTCGCAGAAGAGCACGCCGACCCGCGGCCCCTCGGAGCCGACGTCGGCCCCGGCCCGGTCGCCGTTGCGGTCCATGACGACCCGGAGGGCGGACTCCAGCCCGAGCCGGTTGGCCACCCCGGTGAGCGCGTCGGTCTCGGCGAGGGTCGAGAGGCTGTCGGCGGTCGAGCGGAGATCGGCCACGTCCTGGGCCAGGGCGCCGAGGTCGGAGGTGAGCCGGGCGTGCTCGACCGCGGCGATCGCCTGGGCGGCGAGGACCCGCAGGGCGCTGACCCGGGCCGGCTCGACGCCGTCGGGGCGCTCGTCGCTCTCCAGCACGAAGGCGCCCGGCGTGCCGGTGGTGCCGCCGATCGGCAGCCCGAGGAGGGCCCGGGGCGCCCGCTCGCGTAGCCCGGCGTCGGCCCGCAGCCGCCGGTCCGAGGCCGGGTCGACGAGGGCCAGCACCTGGCGGGTGCGCAGGACGTAGTGCAGGGCGTGGGGGCTGAGCTCGGGGTGGTCGGCGGGGTCGGGCGACGGCCGGGGCACGACCTCGACCGTGCCGTCCCGGACCTGGGCCGCGACCTCGACGACGGGGCCCGACGGCGAGTGCAGCACGAGGTAGCCCCGCGACGCGCCGGCCTGGCGCATCAGCAGGTCGACCATGCGCTGGAGGAAGTCGCGCACCTCGAGGCCCTGGCCCAGCAGGGTGCTGGCTTCGGCGAGGGTCTCGACCGCCACCGTGCTGTGCTGGCCCTCGGCGACGCGACCGGGGTCGGCACCGGGCCGGCGGGCGGCCTCGGGCACCGGGGCGCTGACCAGGCCGGGCAGGCGCTCGGCCAGCCCGGCGGCGACGGCGTCGGCCCCCCACGCCTGCCAGGCGTCGAGGGCGATCGATGCGTAGTGGCGGGCCAGCCGCTCCCGGCCCCGGCGCTGGTGGTGGCGGGCGGCCCGCTCGGCGGCGAGGCCGAGGTCGCCGAGGGCCCGGTGCTCGGTGGCGAGCCGGACGGCCTCCTCGTAGCGGTCCATGGCCTCGCCCGGTGACCCGCCGGGCCCGTCGGCGGCCACCGCCTCGACCAGGGCCAGGCGGTGGGCGAAGTTGGCCGGGGCGTGCTCGGCCAGGGCCCGCAGCCGGACGAGCGCCGGGGTCAGCGCGGCCCGGAGACGGGCCCGCTCCACCCGCCCCGCCGCGGCGGCGAGGGCGTCGGCGGCGACGAGGGCGGCCTGGAACCGGTGCACGCCCACGACGGCCTCGCCCGGCGCGCTGCGGACGAGGGTGGAAGCGGCCGCGACCGCCGCGGCCGCGTCGGCGCCCCGGTCGTGGCAGAGGGCCACCAGGGCCCGCACGGTGTGGACGATGACCGCCAGCTCGCCCCGCCGGCGCTTGGCCTCGAGCCAGGCCGAGGCCGAGAACGTGGGCCCGTCGAGCACGCCCGTCTCGAGCCCGGTGCGGAGGTCGGCCACGGCCTGGGCGACCACGTCGACCCGCTGCTGGAAGGCGCGCTCCCCCATCTCGCCCATCTCCATGCTCATGGTGGCGGCGTCGGCCTCGACGCCCTGGAGGGGTCGCGCCGCCAGCAGGGCGTGGAGCACGCCGAACGTCCCGCCGGTCAGCCCGTAGCCCCGGGCCCCGGACGTGACGGTGGCCCGGTAGCGCTGGAGGAGCGGGTCGACGGTGGCGTCGAGGGGCTCGCCCCAGTGGCGGACGAAGGCGTCGACGGCGAAGCCGACCATGACGGCGTGGGTGGCCCGGCCCCGCTGGGACAGCTCGGATGCGACCTGCCCGTAGCGCAGGCCCCGGGGGGTGCCTCCCGGCGTCGAGACCGACAGCATCCCGTAGGCGGCGAGGAAGTAGCCCGACGCGTCGGTGACGCCGTGGCGGGCCGAGAGCCGGGTGCCCCGGAGGACGAGGATGATGTGGGTCAGGGGCTGGTCGACGTAGGCCAGGTGGACGCAGCCGAGCATGGCGTCGAGCGTGGCGACGAGGCGCTCGTCGTCGAGGGCCGGCGCGCCGAGGAACCACTCGGGCTCCCGGGTGCCCAGCTCGGCCCGGGTGCGGGCCCACTCGACGGCGATGTCCCGCCAGGTGGGCCGCTCGGGCAGCGGCTCGCCCAGGTCGGCGAGGACGGCGCGGAGCTTGGCCAGCCCGCCGTCGTGGTCCTGGCGGGTCCACGACCGCATGCCCAGGACCCGCATGGTGCGGACCCGCTGGGGGGCCGACGGGTGGTGGGCGTCGATGTCGGCCAGCAGCTCGTCGACCAGCTCGGGCCGACCCACCACCAGGGCATGCTCGGCCGCGCGCAGGTGCAGCTCGAAGGTCCGGTCGGGGTGGCGATCCCAGCCGGCGTCGCCCACGGTCGCCAGGGCGTGACGTTGAAGGCCGAGCGCCTCCTGGAAGGCGCCGCTGCGATGGGCGGCCCGGGCGGCGTCCTCGCACAGGGCCGCCAACCGCTCCCGCGCCTCGGGGTCGGTCGCGAGCGCCGGGTCGTGCTCGAGCAGCTCGATGACGTCGATGCGATGGGCGTCGGGCAGGTCGGGGCGGCCGTCGGGGCCCTCGTCGGCGGTGGCCAGGACGGCCCGGGCCACCCGCTGCTCGAGATCGGCGCGGGCGGCGGGGTCGAGCACGGCGAGCACGGCGTCGCGCACGCCGTCGTCGAGGCAGGCCAGATCGCCGCGCTCCGACGGCGGGGCCAGGACGTGGGCCACGACGGCCCGGTCGACCAGGGCGGCGGCCTCCTGGGGCTCGATCCCCAGGACGTGGGCGATGACCGCGCTGCGCCCGGCCCGCCCGGCCACGGCCACGATGGCGGCGGCGGTGACGGCGTCGGGCGCCAGGTCGCGCACCCGGGCAGCGGCCACCTCGGCCAGCGTGAGGGGCGCCTCGACCCGGAGGGCGCGGTCGGACCAGCGCCACCGGGCCTCGTCGATGTCGACCCACAGGTCGCCGGCCTCGACGAGCGACCACACGTCGGCGAGGGCGACGCGCGGGAGCCCACCGGAGCGCTGCCAGACGGCGTCGGCCAGCTCGGTCACGGCCTCGGCGGGCATGCCCGTGCCCTGGGCCACCAGCTCGGCGACGGCGGCGCGGTCGAGCGGCGCCACGACGACCTCGTCGATGGCGGCGCCCCGGGCCGCGGCCCGTTCGAGCAGCGCCTCCAGCGGAAGAGAGTCACCGCCGGTGACCACCACGACGAGGAAGGGGCCGGTGTCGGGGTGGCCGCCCACGGACTCGAGGGCGCCGAGGAAGGTGGCGTCGCCCAGGTCGCCGTCGTCGAAGACGCCGACCGCGGGCGGGAGGTGGCGGGCCACCGCGGCGATCGAGCCCCGCGTGGCCCGGGTGACGCGGCCCAACGCCTCGGACGGGTCGACGTGGGTCGGTTCGGGCTGGGGCCCGACGAGGAGGCCGAGGGCGGGCAGCACCTGGGCGGCCATGGGCAGGTCGTCGCCCAGGGTGCGTCGGAGCTGGCCCTCGACGGCCCGCACGACCGGCTCGGGGGCGGTGAGCAGCTGATCGACGAGCTGCGCCATCACGGTGGCGCCCGTCTTGAACGGCACGGTGGCGCCGGGGTCGGACAGGGTGGCGATGCCGCACAGGACGCCCTTGGCCCGCAGGTCGTCGCTCATGGCGCGCACCAGAGCGGTGCGGCCCGACCCCGGCTCGCCCCGGACCACGATGATGCGGCCCTGGCCCTCGGCCGCGACGGTGTCGGCGGCGGCCACCATGCGGGCCCGGAGATCCTCCCGACCCACCACCTGGCGGGGATCCTCCCACCGGAGCGCGACCCCGCCGACCTCCGGGTCGGGGGCCGGGCCGTCGCCCTCGAGCAGGTGCTGGCGCTGGCGCCGGAGATCGCCGACCAGGCCGAGCACCGAGCGGTGGCGGCGACGGGGATCGGCGTGCGTGCTCCGGTCGAGGACGGCGGTGAGGCCCGGCGGCACCTCGCCCTGCTCGGACAGGACGGCGCGCAAGGTGGCGCTCAGGCCGAACAGGTCGAAGGCGGTGTCGGCCGGGACCGGCTCCGGGCCCCGCTGCTCGGGGGCCAGGTGGCCGCCGTGGCTGGAGCGCCGGGGGCGCACCCCGGCCTCGGCCGCGTCGTAGAGGTCGACCAGGACGGGTCCGTCGGGGCCGAGGATCACGTGGTCGGCGTCGACCGCCCGGTGCACGATGCCCTGGGCGTGGAGGGCGGCCAGGGCCGAGCCCACGGCGATGGCGATGTCGAGGACGGCGACGGTGTCGAGCTCGCCGGCGGCGGCCGCCTCGGCCCACGTGGGGCCGGGCGGGTCGTCGAGGACCAGGGCGACCCGCACCGACGTGTCGACGAGGTCGCGCCCGGTGACCAGGTGCGGGTGCCGTACCGCGGTGGTGAGATCGTGCTCGCGGCGGAGCCGTTCGCGCGACGCGTCGGTGGGCAGGTCCGAGGCGTGGGTCTTCACCAGGACGGGCGAGCCGTCCTTGGCCCGGGCGCGCAGGACGAGGGTGTCCCCCCGTCGCTGGACGGGGCGGACATCCTCCAATCCCGGGAGGGCCCCCAGGCTCACCCGGCGGGCACCCGGGGGCCGGCGAGCGTGCGGGCCCCGTCGGTGGCGGTGGTCTCGATGGTGGTCTTCCCCTCCTGCTGGGCCCGATGGGGCCGGGCGAAGTCGTAGCCGACGATCTGGTCGAGTGCTGGCAACCCGGTCAGGGCGTGGGCCGCGAGCAAGCCTGACATGACGGCGCCCTCGAAGGAACCGATGTCCATCCCGGTCGAGATCCAGTCGCTGGCGAGGGCCAGGTTGGACGCCCCGCTGTTCCACGACTCGGGGCGCAGCGCGCCCGTGCCGGGGGGCGACGGGACGTAGCGCTCGTTGGGGTCGGCGTTGGCCCGCCAGTACTGGAAGTCGACCCGCTCGGAGCCCTCGGCCTCGACGCCCTCGGTGACGTAGAGCAGGGCCGGGTCGAAGGCGCCGCCCACGAAGGGGTCGGTGTCCGACGCCGGGAACACCGAGGCGGCCGTCCGCAGCCACTGGGTGAAGGTGGCCTTGGCCTCGTCGGCCAGGAGGTCGGGGGTCTCGTGCCGGTCCGGTGCGGGCCACGGGCCCCGGTGGGGCATCGGGCCGCAGACGTAGAAGAGGCCCTTGGGCGTGTCGTCGGCGGGCCAGTTCTCGGTGGCGAGCACGTCGCTCATGTCGGCCAGGCCGAGGGGCTGGACGGCGGCCGTGCCGCACGTGCGGTCGGTGCCGGGGAGGTGGGGCAGGCCCAGCTCGTCGTTGGTGACGTTCGTCCAGATCTGGGCGGCCACGGTGGCGATGCCGGGCATGGCGGCCACGGCCGGCTTCCACCGGGCGTTCTCCACCAGGCTCGGGGCCAGGTGCTCGACGCTGGGCAGCGGCAGGGCGCTGATCACGCAGTCGAAGTCGACGTCGGCCCGGAGCGTCTCGTGGCCGACACCCTCCCAGGGGGTCCACCACGACTCGAGGTCGACGTTCCCGGCCTCCAGCTCGGCACCCTGCTCCAGCTGGCCGTAGATCGGGTCGGCCGGCCAGCCGAGGGTGTCGTCGGGGAGGATCGCCAACGGCTCGTAGGGCGTACCGTCGACCGTCGTGGCCTGCACCTGCACCTCGACGCGCTCGATGCGGCCGGTGTCGGGGTCGTAGGCGATCTCCTCGACCTTGCGGAAGAACTCGAAGTTCACGCCGCGGTCGCGGGCGACGCGGAAGAACGGGGCGATGACGGTGTCACCCGTGCCCCGAGTGAACCAGTAGCTGCCCTGGCCGCACGAGACGAGCTGGCGGAGCACGAACCACAGGAACGACGACGTGGCCATGGTCGGCGGCAGGCTGGTGTCGCCGTCGACGACCTGGAAGCAGATCTGCGCCGGCATCTGGGTGCAGCTGCTGCTGACGGCGACCTCGTCCATGCCGTGGCGGCGCAGCCAGTGCAGGTAGTCCTCGCCGTCGACGGAGCCGAGGCCCTTCACGAAGATCTTGTCGGCGATCACGCCGCGCAGGACCGTGGAGTACAGCTCGACCTGGCACCACACCGAGCGGAGACGGGCGTAGCGGCTGGTGGCCTGGCTCTCGTCCACGTGGGTCTTGAGGTGGAGGCGGGCCTGCTCGACGAGGTCGAGCGTCTCGCGGTGGCGGCCGGCGTGCGGCTCGCTCGGGTCGAGCTCCTCCCGTTCGCGGATCGCCTTCAGGGCCACGACGTGGTGGTGGTTCCCGAGGTGGGCCCGGAGACCCTCGCCGTCACCGGGGCCGAAGGCCTCCTCCAGCAGGGCGATGATCTCGGCGACGATCTCCTTGACGAAGGCCTTGGCGTCGACGTGGTCGTACGGACCCCACGGCTCCATGTCGTTGTGGGGCATCGTCTGGCTCGTCAGCTCCCACCGCCGGTCGATCATGTCGGCCAGGGTGAGGTGGTTGCTGGGGACGAGGACGTCCTCGATCGTCTCCTTGGTGCCGTCGGGGGCGGGCGGCAGCTCCTCGAGGCAGTGGTCCAGCATCCGCATGGCGTTGGTGTACATGTTCCCGAACAGGTGGATGCCGTGCTCCTGGACGCGGGCGTCGCCCTCCAGGCGCCAGGTGCCGTCGGCGTCCTGGTAGGTGGTGCCGCGGCGGCCGGTGGCCCCCTTGCCGCCGAGTCGCCAGCCCAGCTGGAGCACGGTGACCTCGTACTCGTCGCGCCAGGTGGGGTGGAGCTCGGGGTCGGTCAGGGAGAGGGCGGCGGCCAGGCCGGCCGGCCCTCCGCCCACGATCAGGATCTTGCGTCGCTCGGACATGGTGGAGTTCCCCTCCAGGGTTCGGGTGCAGTGGGTGCGGCGATGTGCTGCGTGGCGCGCCGGATCCATCGGCCGCGCCCCTCTCGTTAGAAAGGTGATGCACTCGATTCGAAGGGGCTCCGCCACCCTCCGTGGGGTGCCCCTGGTCGGTCCGTCACGGACAGGTGTCGGCGGCCTCGTCACCGGCCAGGAGGCCGTCGAACCACTCCAGCGCCTGGGGGTAGGCGACGACGGCGGCCTCGCCGTGACCGCCCCCGTCGGGCAGCACCCGGCGCTCGGCCACCTGGCCCAGCCCGCACATGCGGTCGAAGAGGAGCTCGCTCAGGAACACGGGCACGAGGTCGTCCTCCTCGCTGTGGATGACGAGGATCGGGTCCTCGGTGACGACCTGGCCGGGGTTGTTGGCGCGGGCCAGGTCGGGCCACGGCGGGGTCGAGGGGCCGTCGGGGAGGACGAGGTCGCCGGGCGCGATGCCGGACAGGGCGTCGAACACCTCACCGGTGCAGCCCTCGTCGACGGCGTCGAGCGCGCCCACGCCCTGCTCGGTGAGGAACAGGCTGGGATCGGCCTCGGGGTAGGCGGCCTCGAAGCCGGCGACGATCATGACCGCGAACCCGGCCACCCCCGGCGTGCCCGCCGCGCCCAGGATCACGTCGAGCTCGGTGGCCGGCGCGCCAGCGAAGGTGCCGACGACGTCGAGGTCGGGCGCCCACTCCCCCGCCACCTCGTTGGCCCACAGCGCCCCGTGGCCGCCCTGCGAGTAGCCGGCGATCAGGGTCGAGTCGCTCCGCTCGGCACCGGGCAGCTGGCCGGCGGCGAGCACCGAGTCGATGACGCCGCGGCCCTCGCTCTCGCCCACGAGGTACGGGTGGCGGCCGGGGGTGCCGAGGCCCTCGTAGTCCGTGACGGCCAGGATCCAGCCCCGCTCCACCGCGCCGCCGGCGATGGCCAGCTCGGCCGCCCCCTCCTTCGACGGGGCGCACTCGTCGGCGATGCCGGTGGTGCCGTGGGCGATCGCCAGCACCGGCCGGCCCTCCGCCGGTGCCTCGGCGGTGGGCACCACCACCGTGCCGGTGACGACGACGGGCTCGCCCTCGAGCGACTCGGACAGGTACATGACCCGGTAGGAGCGGGCCCCCTCGATCTCACTGGGCACGATCTCCTGGTACCGCACGAGGTCCCCGTGCTCGCCCGCCGGCCGCGGATCGGGCACGGCGTAGAGGTCGTCCTCGCTCTCGACCTCGACCGGCTCGGTGGCCTCCTCGGCCGGCGCCGTCGTCGCCTCCTCGCCCACGGTCGTGGTCGGGCCGGAGCCGGCGGGAGCCGACGTCGCGGGGTCGTCGCTGCACCCCGCCACCACCAGCACGAGGGCGGCCACGAGGGCGAGGGAGCGCTTCACCAGCACCGCGGAGGAGACTTGAACCCCTGACCTCCTGATCCACAATCAGGCGCTCTAACCAACTGAGCTACCGCGGCGTACCGCTCCGATCATGCTGGCGTGGTGGCCCGTTGCGCAACACGGTTGGGTCACCGACCGGCGTCGAAGGTGGCCACGGTGGAGCCGTCGGCGGCCGTGGCGACGAGCTGCCACCCACCCGCCGCGTCGAGCACCCCGCCGGTGAAGGCGCGCAGGCCACCCACGCCCTCGAGGGCCCGGGTCGGCATCTCGACGACGATGTCGCCCCGGGTGTAGGTGACCGTCGTGGCCCGGGCGTCGACCAGCCCGACCACCAGAACCGGGTCGATGTTGACGGCCGCGGCGATCGCTCCCGGCGGGGCGTCGGGGGCGATCGAGGCCTCGACGCCGTTGTCCCGCGTCTCCTCGAACGCCCGGGCGTGGATCGAGACGACGTCCTCGCCCTGGGTGATCCCCCGGCTCCAGCTCCACCGATGGCGGGGCTCGCCCTCGCGGCCGACGTAGACGGAGTGGCCCTCGGGCACCGGTGCGGTGGGGTCGGCCTCGGCCCGGAAGCGGTACGTCGTCCAGTCGCCGAAGCGGAGCACGAGGGTGTCGCCGTCGATGGCGAAGGTGCTGGTGCCGTCCTCGATCGGCCTGACCTCGGCCCCGACCCGGGCCGGCTCCGACCCGCACGCCATCAGCGTCCGGCCCCCGAAGGGCCGCGCCGTGATCCGGTCCCCGGAGATCTCGACCGTCGCCCAGTAGCCGTTGCAGGCATCGGAGCCGACCATGAAGGCGTCCGGATGCGGGCATCCTTCGAGGTTCCCGTCGGCGTCCGCGCCCGAGCAGAACTCGCCCTCGGTGAGGTACATGGTGAGCGAGCGGTCGGGGGCGATGACCGGCTCCTCGCCGTCGACCTCCACCCGCTCGAGCCACCACGTCGTCTCCAGGAGGGGCAGGCCCGGCGGCGCGCTCTCGGTCGTGGTCGTGCTGGTCGTGGTCCCGGCCCGGACGTTCTCGGCCGGATCGCCGTCGGCGGCGGCCCAGAGGGCGCCGGCCGCCAGGCCGAGGGCCACCATGAGGACGGCGGCGAGGGCGAGGACCCGGCTCCTGCGGGGGTGCTCGCCGGTCGGCACGGCCGCGGCCGGGGTCTGCTCGGCCAGGTCGTCGGCCCAGGCCCGGAGCTGGAGCACCAGGGCGTCATCGTCGGGGATGGTCGGGGTCTCAGGCATCGATCGCTCCCAGAGAGGTGCGGAGGTGGGCCAGGCCACGGGTGAGGTGGGTGCCGACGGCCGACGGGCTGATCCCGAGCGCCGAGCCGGTCTCGGCGTAGGTCCAGCCGCAGGCGTGGACGAGCCACACGGCCGACCGCTGCTGCGGGGCCAGCGCCCGCAGGGCGGGGCCGAGACCGGGTTCGACCTCGGGCAGCCGGGCCGGGTCGGGGCCGGCGGGCACGCCCTCACGGCGGCGCCGGGACCGGCTCTGGCCGACGCGGAACAGGTAGCCCGCGGGGTTGTCGAGGTCCCGGACCCGGTCCCAGTGCTGCCAGGCGTAGGCCAGCGCCTCGCCCACGGCGTCGGGCACGGAGTCGAGCGGCAGGTGCCCGGCGAGGGCGCGGCGCAGCCGCGGCTCGACCTCGGCCACGAACCCCTCGAAGCTCATCTCCTCGCCGATCTCAGCCATGGTCCCACCCCTGAGACCACGGGACCCTCCCCTCGCGCCACACCGTCCGGCGGACGGCGGCGGGTCAGGCGTCGGCGGCGAGCGGCCCGATGCGGGCCCAGACGACCTTGCCCCCGTCGGCCGGGCGGACGCCCCAGTCCTCGCACAGGGCGTCGACGATGTGCAGGCCCAGACCCCGGGTGTGCTGCTCGTAGGGGATGCGCTTCACGGGCGGCTCGGGGTCGGCGTCGGCCACGGCCACCTCGACGCACTCGCCGCCGACGAGGCGGACCTCGACGACCGGCGCGGTCTGGGTGTGGACGATGGCGTTGGTGACCAGCTCGCTGGTGACCACCTCGAGATCCTCCAGCTCGGTGAACCCCCAGTCGGCGGCCAGATCGACGACCTGGGTGCGCACGTCGTCCACGGCCGCGAGATCGACCGGCACCTCGATCCGGAGGGCGGGGTCCTCCGTCGCCGAGGCGGTCGAGGCGCAGGGGTCGTCTGCCACCGGGAGAGGCTGCCCGATGGGGCCATGCCCACACACTTCCGACCGGAGCGGCGCAGCGTGGCACGATTCGACGGTGAACGACGCACCGGTACGGGTCTGCGTGGTGGACGACTACGACATCGTCGTGGCGGGGACCGCGGCGCTGCTCGCTCCGCACGCCGACCTCGTCCGGGTGGTGGAGCGCACGACCGAGGAGGGACCCGAGCTCCGGGTCGACGTGGCCCTGCTGGACTGCTTCGCCCTGCCCGACGGGGCGACCCTCATCGCCGAGCTGGCCCGGCACCCGAACGTGGGCAAGGTCGTCGTCTACGCGTGGGACGTCGACCGCAACCTCATCGATGCCGCCCTGCGCAGCGGAGCCGTCGGCTACCTGAGCAAGGGCCTCGACGGCCGGCGGCTGGCCGAGGGCATCGCCGCCGTCCACCAGGGGGTGGAGGTGGTGGCCCGCTCGGCCGTCGACCCCGAGGCGATCGACGAGCCCGCCCCCGATCCGGGCGTCCGCCGGTGGCCGGGCCAGGCCGCGGGCCTGACCGAGCGGGAGAGCGAGGTGCTCGCCCTCATCACCCAGGGCCGCAGCACCCGCGACATCGCCACCGCGCTCTACATCGGGGTCAACTCGGTCAAGACCCACACCCAGAAGGTCTTCCGGAAGATCGGCGTGTCGACCCGCACCGAGGCGGCGCTGTGGGGCATCGACCACGGCTTCCGGCCCGACCGCAGCTCCCGCGACGACTGGTCCGGCCCGGGCCACGGGACTCACCCGAAGGGCTGAGCCGGCGTTTGCCCTGGCAGGGCGGGAGAAGGGGCCAAGACGTGGCCCCCGCATCACCCCACCTGCCCCGCCCCCGCGGGCCCCTCTCCTCCGCCCTCGTCGCCTGGTGGACCGACGGGCACCCGCTCCCCGACGAGATCGGCCCGGTGGCCAACGCTCTCGTCGACGACGACCTCCACCTGGCCCTGTGGGCCTGCTACCAGCTCCACTACGGCGGCTTCGCCGGCGTCGACGACGCCCTCGAGTGGGACCCCGCCACGCTCGGCTTCCGGGCCCGGCTCGAGGCCCTGTTCGAGCGCGACCTGCGGATCGAGCACCGGCCCGACGACCTGCCCACCGACCCCGCCTGCGCCCTGCGCGCCATCAGCGGCTGGGCCGGCCCGCCGCTGGCCCGCACCGTCGGCCACCGGGGCACGCTCGACGAGGTCCGCGAGGTCGCCATCCACCGCTCGGCGTACCAGCTCAAGGAGGCCGACCCGCACACGTGGGCCATCCCCCGCCTGCGGGGTCCGGGCCGCGCCGCCATGGTCGAGATCCAGGCCGACGAGTACGGCGACGGCGTGCCCGGCGAGGCCCACTCCGAGCTGTTCGCGGCGGCGCTGGCCGGCCTCGGCCTCGACCCCGCCTTCGGCGCCTACGTCGACCGCCTGCCGGGCGTCACCCTCGCCACCGACAACCTCATCAGCATGTTCGGCCTCCACCGCCGGCTGCGCGGGGCGGCCGTCGGCCACCTGGCTCTGTTCGAGATGTGCTCGGTCGTGCCCATGGGCCACTACCTGCGGGCGGCGCAGCGCATCGGCGGACTGCCGGCGCTGGAGCGGTTCTACGAGGTGCACGTCCAGATCGACGAGCACCACGCCCGCCTGGCCCTCGAGGAGATGGTCACCCCGATGGTCGCGGCCGATCCCGCCCTCGGGCCCGACGTGGTCTTCGGCGCGGCCGCCCTCAGTCGGGTCGAGGCCCGCCTCGCCGGCCACGTCCTGCGCGCGTGGGCCGAGGGCCGCTCGTCGCTCCTCCCCGCCGAGGCGGAGGCCTCCCCCGCCGCGGCCTAGCCCAGCAGACCTGACGGGTCGTCAGATACGGTCCGCGGCCATGGCGATCCGCGTGGTGCAGTGGGCGACGGGGGGTGTGGGACGGGCCGCCATCGAGGGCATCGTCCGTCACCCCGACCTCGAGCTGGTGGGGTGCTGGGTGCACTCCGCGGCCAAGGCGGGCCGCGACGCCGGCGTGCTGGCCGGGGGTTCGCCGGTGGGCGTCATCGCGTCGAACGACGAGGACGAGGTGCTGGCGCTCGACGCCGACTGCGTCGTGTACGCCCCGCTCATCCCCGACGAGGCCCAGGTGGCCCGGATCCTGCGGGCGGGCCGCGACGTCGTGACGCCGGTCGGCTGGGTCTACCCCGAGCCCGGCCGTCATCCGGACCTGGAGGCGGCCTGCGAGGCGGGTGGGTCGACCCTGCACGGCACCGGCATCCACCCCGGCGGGATCACCGAGCGCTTCCCGCTGATGGCGTCGTCGCTGGTCGCGGCGGCGACGCACGTGCGGGCCGAGGAGTTCTCCGACATCCGCAGCTACGGCGCCCCCGACGTGATCCGCCACATCATGGCCTTCGGGGCCACGCCCGAGGAGGCCCTCGCCTCACCGATGGCGGGGCTCCTCACGGGTGGGTTCGGCCGGGCCGTGCGGATGGTCGTCGACGAGATGGGCTTCGCCGCCTCGCCGGAGATCCGCACGACGCAGGAGGTCGCCGTGGCCGTGGCGCCGATCCCCAGCCCGATCGGCGACATCCAGCCGGGGCAGGTCGCGGCCCGCCGGTTCCAGTGGGAGGCGCTGGTCGACGGGACGCCGGTGGTGACGGCGGCGGTGAACTGGCTCATGGGCGAGGACGACCTCGATCCCCCGTGGACCATCGGCGGCGAGCGCTTCGAGGTCGAGATCACCGGCGACCCCTCGGTGAAGCTCACGTTCCAGGGACTCCAGCCCGAGCGCTGGCAGGACGGAGTCGACCGCAACCCGGGCATCGTGGCCACGGCCATGCACTGCGTGAACGCCATCCCCTACGTCCACCGGGCCGAGCCCGGCATCAGGACCTACCTCGACCTCCCCCTCATCGCCGGCCGGGCCGCGCCAGGATTGGCCCGATGAACGCTGACGATCACGTCTCGGCCTTCAACGCGGCGGTGCGGTCGGGCGACTGGGACACGTTCTCGGCCCGGTTCGCATCCGATGCGACGCTCGCCTTCGTCGGCCCTCCGGTCGGCCCCTTCACCGGGCGGGATGCCATCGCGGCCGCCTACGCGGCCCAGCCGCCCGACGACACCATCTCGATCATCGGCGACGTGCTGGTCGAGGGCGACGAGACCGTCGTCCCCTACCGCTGGGACACGACCGGTGCCACCGGCACCATGCGCCTCACCGAGGCGAGCGACACCCTCCTCGCCCGCCTCGTGGTCACCTTCGACTGACCCTGGTCGTTTGGTGCCAGGCACCAA
>DASVEC010000233.1:0-7898 GCA_036380755.1 Iamia sp.
GGTGCCCTCGTCGTCGTCGAGGGCGTGACGGGCGGCGACCTGACGGGTGGTGGCGGTGCCGGTCCCCAGGTCGACGAGGGAGAACCACCCGCTGGTGGCGGAGAAGGTCTGGAGCAGGGCCCAGATGCCGAACTGCGTCGCGCCGAGGGCCCCCAGCAGGACCGGCACGGTCACCAGGGCGACCACCATGGCCCAGCCGTTGGCCGCCGCGGTGGAGACGGTGTTGACCAGCACCCGGCGGTAGAAGGGCCGATGTTCGGTGGGGGTGGACATCAGCTGGCGCCGCCAGGGTGGTTGGTAGGGTCCATCGGTCGGAGGGCCATTGTTGTCGAGGAGAGCTGCGTGACCGCTGACCAGGGGCCAGACGCCCCAGGCGACCGCGTGTCGATCATCCTCCCGACGCTCAACGAGCGGTCCTACGTGGTCGACTGCCTGACGTCGCTCCTCGCCCAGGAGGGCGCCCCGATCGAGGAGGTGCTCGTCGTCGACGGGGGCTCCACCGACGGCACCCGCGACCTGGTGACCGGGTTCGGGCCGCCGGTCCGCCTCGTCGACAACCCGCGGGTGACGGCGGCGGCGGCGATGAACGTCGGCATCGCCGAGAGCCGGGGCACCGTCATCTGCCGGGCCGACGCCCACTCCGTCTACGCGTCCGACTACGTCGCCCGCTGCCTCGCCGTGCTGGCCGAGACGGGCGCGGCCAACGTCGGTGGGCGCATGCAGGCCGTCGGCGAGAACCGCTTCGCCCGCGCCGTCGCCGCCGTCACCTCGTCGCCGCTCGGCGTGGGCCCGGGCAAGTTCCACTACGCCGACGGGCGCCACGAGGTCGACACCGTCTACCTCGGCTTCTGGCGCAAGGACACGCTCACCGCCCTCGGCGGCTACGACGAGGAGACCCTCCAGTGGGCGGCCGAGGACCAGGAGCTCAACTGGCGGATCCGCCGGGGCGGGGGCCGCATCGTCCTCGACTCCAGCATCCGCTCCTGGTACTTCCCCCGGGCCACCCCACGGGCGCTGGCCCGCCAGTACGCCAACTACGGCCTGGCCAAGGCGTCGACCCTCGCCAAGCACGGCGGCCTGCCCACCTGGCGCCCGCTGGCGCCCGCCGCCCTGGTCGCGGGCACGGCCGTCCTCGCCGTCGGCGGCCGGTCGCTCCCGGCCCGCGTGGCTCTGCCGGCGGCCTGGGCTGGCGTCGCCGGCTGGGGCGCGCTGCGGCTCGGCCGATCGCCGGGGGTCGCTCCGCACCGGGCGTTCGCCACCCTGGCCATCTGCCACTGGTCGTACGGCTGGGGCTTCTGGCGAGGGGTGGGACGGATCGTGCGCGGCCGCCGCTTCGAGTCCCGCCCGGCCGGTCACCGCTGATGGCCCTGCCGGCGCGCGACCGCTTGACCGAGGTGGCCGTCAAGGGCGTCCACCTCGGCCTGCGCCAGGTCGCCCACGCGCCCGAGCAGAGGCGGGCGCGGGCGCTGTCGGTCCAGGCCGCCGAGCGGATCCCGCCCCCGGCGCCGGACGCCCCCGTCGTCGCCTTCCTGACCCCACGGGACTGGGCCGCCCACGTGCAGTGGGAGGGCGTGATCGGGCAGGCGCTCCGGCTCCGGGGGGCCGATGTCCGGTTCATCACCTGTGGGGGCGGGCTCGAGGTGTGCGACCGGGCCAACACCTGGGAGTCGCCGCCGATGCCGTGCACGACGTGCACGCGCTACGTCGAGGGCTCCGTCGACGCCCACGGCTTCGACCGGGTCGCCCTGCGCGACGGGTGGGAGGCCGCCGACCCCGGGCCCTGGCCCGAGCTCGACGCCCTCGACCTCGCCGCCCTGGCCGCGGCCGAGGCCGACGGCCTGCCGCTCGGCCCGCTGGTCGACATCCCGGCCAAGTGGTTCCTGATGGCGGCCCAGATCCAGGAGGACCCGCTCGGGCCCCAGACGATGCGGGCGTTCCTCCGGTCGGCCCGGCGCATCGCCCGGGGCGCGGCCGCCGCCCTCGATCGCATCCGGCCCGACGTCGTCGTGCTCTGCAACGGGCTCTTCGTGTTCGAGGCGGTGACCTGGGCGCTGTGCCGCCAGCGCGGCATCGACGTGGTCACCTACGAGCGGGGGATGATCAAGGAGACGCTGCTGTTCCGGCGGAACGAGGCCGCCTGCCTGCTCGCCATCGACGACCTGTGGGCCACCTGGCGCGACCTCCCGCTCACGCCGGCCGAGGACGACGAGCTCACGACCTACCTCGAGGGGCGCCGGCGCGGCCAGCGCACCATCGATCGCTTCTGGACCGACCCGACCTTCGACGCGCCGACGCGTCGGCGCCCGGGGCGGATGGCGGTGCTGTTCTCCAACCTGACCTGGGACTCGGCGGTGATCGGCCAGGAGGTCGCCTTCGCCAGCATCCAGGACTGGGTCGCCGCCGCGGTCGAGCACATGGCCACGCGGCCCGACGACGAGCTGGTCATCCGGGTGCACCCGGCCGAGGTCAAGCTCCCCGGCAAGCAGACCCGCGAGCCGCTCGGGGAGTTCCTCGCCCGGCGGTTCCCCGAGCTGCCGGCGAACGTGCGGGTCGTCGCCGCCGACGACCCGACCAGCTCCTACCCCCTGATGGGGGCGGCCGACGTCGGCCTGGTGTTCTCGTCCACCACCGGGGTCGAGCTGGCCCTGGCGGGCACCCCGGTCATCGTGGCCGGGCAGAGCCACTACCGGGGCAAGGGCTTCACCGTCGACGTCTCGACCCCCGACGAGTTCGTCGCCGCCCTCGACGCCGCCCTCGACGACCCCGACGCGGTGGCGCCGGACCCGGGCCTGACCCGCCGCTACGCCTACCTGTTCTTCTTCCGGGCGCCCATCGCCAGCCCGGGGGTGGAGGAGCACGTCCTCGGCCTGGCCCGCATCACGGTCGACGACCTCGACCAGCTGGCGCCCGGCGCCGACCCCGCCGTGGACCGGATCTGCGCCGGGATCCTCGGCACCGGGGACTTCTCGCCCCCGGGGCGATGACCGACCGCCGCCCGACTCTCGAGGTCCTGGCCGACAGCGGGCCGGGGGTCGGGTCGGGCCACCTCGCCCGCAGCCTCGCCGTGGCCGCCACGTGGGCGGGCCGCGGGGGCCGGGCGGTGCTGCGGGACGCGCCGGCGTCGCCCGGGCCCTGGTCCGACCGCTACGCCGCCGCCGGCGTGGAGGTGGGCGGCGAGCCGGGCGCCGAGGACTCCGCCGGTCCCGGGCGGGTGGTTCTGGTCGACGGCTACCGGCAGCCGGCCGGCCGCATCGCCGCCCTCCGGACCGGTGCCCCGGTGGTGTCGATCGACGACCACGGCGCCTCGGGGCCGCGTCCGGCCGATCTGGTCGTCGACCAGAACCCCGGCGCCGACCCGGACGGCTACCGCGCCGCCGGGGCCGAGCGCGTCCTGGTGGGCAGCCGCTACGCCCTCCTGCGCCCCGAGGTCGTGGCCGCCGCCCCGGTCGATCCGCCGGACCGGGGGGCCCCGCCCCGCCGCCTGCTCGTCGCCGCCGGGGGCGATCCCCACCCGGGCGTCGCCCGTCTCCTGGACGAGGTGGCGGCCGGCGCCGCGGGGCGCCACGGGCTCGAGGTGGTGGCGCTGCGGGGCGTCGCCGACGTCGGGGCCGTCCTGGCCACGGTCGACCTGGCGCTCACCGCCGCCGGCAGCACGCTGTGGGAGCTGGCCCGGTTCGGCATCCCGTCGGTCGCCGTGGCCGTGGCGCCCAACCAGCAGCCGGTGGCCCGGGCCGTCGGCACCGCCGGGCTGGCCGTCGATGCCGGTGACCTGGCCGACGTCGACACCGACGGCCTGGGTGCGGCCCTCGACGCCCTGGTGGCGGACGCCGACCGGCGGGCCGAGATGGCCCGTCGGGGTCGTGAGGCCGTCGACGGCCACGGCGCCCGGAGGGTCGCCGCCGCGGCGCGGGCCCTGCTGGTCCGGCTTCGGAGGGCGGGCCCCGGCGACGCCGACCTCCTGTGGCGGTGGCGCAACGATCCCCACGTGCGGGCCGCCTCGTTCGATCCGGACCCGATCCCGTGGGACGACCACGTGGCCTGGCTCGACCGCGTCCTCGCCGCCCCCGACGCCGCCATCTGGATCGCGACCGATCAGCAGGACCGGCCGCTGGGCCAGGTCCGGGTCGAGGGCGCGGCCACCGGCACGGGCACGACGGCGGTCGTGGTGGCGCCCGAGGCCCGGGGCGAGGGCTGGGCCGCGCCCGTCCTCGCCGCCGCGGCCGAGGCCGCCGGTCGCGAGCTGGGGCCGGCCGGACTCGTCGCCCTGCGGGCCGAGGTCGTCGAGGACAACGCCCGCTCGGCGGCCGCCTTCGTGGCCGCCGACTTCGACCGGGGACCCGACGGTGCGCGCCGGGGCCGGGCCCACCGCACCTACCATCGGCCCGGCCATGTCTGAACCCTCCGGAACCGTGCGGATCGGCGATCGGCTGGTCGGCGCGGACCAGCCCGTGTACGTCATCGCCGAGCTCTCGGCGAACCACGGCGGCCGGCTGGATCGGGCCCTCGATCTGGTGCGGCTGGCGGCCGAGGCGGGGGCCGACGCCGTGAAGCTGCAGACCTACACGCCCGACTCGATGACCCTCGACGTCGACCTGCCCGCCTTCGTGGTCGGGCGGGGGACGACCTGGGAGGGCCGGCGCCTGCACGACCTCTACGCCGAGGCCCAGACGCCGTGGGAGTGGCACGAGCCCTTGTTCGCGGCGGCCCGCGAGGCCGGCCTCGACTGCTTCTCGACCCCCTTCGACCCAGCCGCGGTCGACGCCCTGGCCACGCTCGACCCGCCGGCCTACAAGATCGCCAGCTTCGAGCTCCGGGACCTGCCCCTCATCCGCCACGTCGCCGCCCAGGGCAAGCCTGTCGTCATGTCGACGGGGATGGCGACGGCGGCCGAGGTGGACGAGGCCGTCGCGGCCGCCGCCGCGGCACCCGGGCTGGTGCTCCTGCGGTGCAACTCGGCCTACCCGGCCGACCCGGCCGAGATGGATCTGGCCACGATCCCCGACATGCGCGCCCGCTGGGGGGTGCCGGTCGGGCTGTCGGACCACACCCTGACCACGACGGCCTCGGTGGCGGCCACCGCCCTCGGTGCGGCCGTGGTCGAGAAGCACCTCACCTTCACCCGCTCCGAGCCCGGCCCCGACTCCTCGTTCTCGCTCGAGCCCGCCGAGCTGGCCGACCTGGTCGTCTCCCTCCGCGAGGCGCGCGCCGCCGTCGGCCAGGTCCGGTACGGACCCTCGCCGGCCGAGCAGCCGAGCCTGGCCTTCCGGCGCAGCCTCTGGTTCACCCGGGACCTGGCGGCCGGAGAGGTGGTGCCCGACGACGCGGTGGCCTCGCTGCGCCCGGCCGGCGGCCTCGACCCCGACCGGCGCGACCTGGTGGTCGGGCGCCGGCTCCGCCGCCCGGTCACCCGGGGCACCGCGGTCAGCGCCGACGTCGTCGACTGAGCCCCGTCAGATGCGCTCGAACACCTGGTAGGTGACCCGGTCGAAGCCGTGCTCCTCCATGGTGAGGAAGCCCTCCTCCCGGAGCACCAGGTCGGGGAAGGTCTCGGCGTACAGGCGCCCGTAGTCGCGCTTGACGAGCACGCCCTCCTGGCCCCGGTAGTTGACGTCGGTGCGGTCGTCGGCGTGGTACTCGCCGCACATCACCCAGCGCCGGCTGCAGCGCACCAGCTCGCCCATCACCAGCGGCAGCGTGGCGTCGGGCTGGTGGATGAGCAGGCCCACCGTGAAGGTCAGGTCGAAGAAGCCGTCGCGGAACGGGAGCTCGCGGGCCAGGCCCCAGGCGGCGTTGGTGCCGGGGGCCACGGTGCCCATGGCGTCGAGCGCGGTCCGGTTGACGTCGAGGCCCCAGATGTCCTCGGGGCGGGCGTGGGCGCTCAGGTGGCGGAGGTTCTCGCCGTGGGCGGCACCGACCTCGAGGATGCGACGGCTGGGGAAGCGCGCGACGAGGCCGGCCCAGAAGGCGGCGCGGGCGTCGAAGTCGCGCCCGTTGCGCTCGACCCACTGGGACCCGAAGTCCCCGGCCCAGAGGGCTTCGAGCTCGGTGGCGTCAGGGGTGCCGGTCATCGGTCTCCGATCGGGTCGTGGAGGTGGGCGACCTGGAGGTCGGCCCTCAGGCGATGGCGGACGGCGTCGACCGCGGCCGGCCGCCGGTCGGTGGCGTGGTCGGGCAGGTCGATGGTGAGGGTGCCGATGCCGTCGTCGACCGCGACGGTGGCCTCGCCCAGGGTGTTCCGGCTGACGTGGTCGAAGAGCTTCCAGCGGCGCATGTAGGGGTCGCCCGGCCGGTGGTCGACGGCGCCGGCAGGGCGGGACACGACGTCGCCGGGCTGGCGGACGGGCCGGGAGCCGAGGGCGGCGAGGACGTCGGGCCACGGCGCCGTGACCGGGTCGGGGAGGGCGGCGACGGCCTCCCGCACGAGGTCGAGGTCGTCGGCGTCGTCGACGGTCCACCGCTCGTCGCCGAGGGGCGCGTCCCCGGTGACCTGGGCGAGGGTGAAGGTGCGGGGCCGCCGGTACACGTGGGGGGTGACGTGCTCGCGTTCGTCGGCCCCGGTGGCGTCGTCGACGGCGCGCCGCAGGACGTCGGCGCGCAGGACCTCGACGTCGAGACCGTCGGGGTACGTGCGCACGAGGGTGTTCGACGTGTAGTCGGCGCCGGTGCGCCGGTGGTCGGCGACGACCTCCTGCACGAGGACGGGGTCGATGAGCGGGCAGTCGGCGGTGAGGCGCACCACGTCGTCGGCGGGGTGGGCGGCGAGCACGGCGGCGAACCGGCCCAGCACGTCGGCCTCGTCGCCCCGCACCACCTTCACGCCGCAGCCCTCCGCCACCCCGGCCACGGCGTCGTCGCGCCCGGCCGTCGTGGTGGCCACGACCACGGTGGCCCCGTCGGCGGCAAGGGGGCCCAGCCGGGCCAGCATCAGCGCCAGCATCGGGCGCCCCCCCAGGTCGGCCAGCACCTTGCGGGGAAGGCGGGTCGACCCGGCCCGGGCCTGCACCACGACCACGAGCGGCCTGCTCATGTCGCGGCCGCCCGGATGGCGTCGGCCAGGGCGAGCGACGCCGCGCCGGTGGCGGCGTCGACGGGCAGCGCCGGGCCGTTCCCGACCCAGTCGAGGAAGGCGGCGGCCTGACGCTGGTACGACCGCGGGACCGGGGTGTCGGCCGCCTCGGACCGCACGCCGTCGCCGTCCTCGACCTCGATGACCGAGCGGGCCCAGTCGAGCCGGACGGTGGCCCGGTCGCCGGTGACCTCGACGCCGCGCCGGTAGCGCCGGGCCAGGTAGTCCAGGGCGACGGTGGCCACCGGTCCGCCGGCGGTGCGCACCACGGCGGTGACGGTGTCCTCGACGTCGATCTCGAGGGGACCCAGCCGGTCGACGACCGCGCCCACCACCTCGTGGGGTCCCGGTCCGCACAGCCAGACGAGGAGGTCGAGCTCGTGGATGGCGTCGAGGAGGACCCCGCCACCGAGGTCGGCCCGGGCCGAGTACGTCGTGCGGTAGTCGACCTGCGGCCGCCAGTCGGGCAGCCAGGAGCCGAACCACAGCCGCACCCCGGTGACCGAGCCGGCGGCGCCGTCGGCGACCAGGCCGACCAGACGCTGGACGGGCTCGTGGAAGCGCAGGTTGTAGGCCACGGCCACCCGGTCGGCGTGGGCGGTGAGGGCGGCCGCGGCTCGGACGTCGGGGGCCAGCGGCTTCTCCACCAGCAGGCGGGGCGCGACGGCCAGCAGGGCCTCGGCCTGGGTGGCGTGGTGCACGGTGGGCGACGCCACCACGGCGCCGTCGAGTGCACCGGCGGCGTCGAGGGCGTCGAGGTCGAACGGCACGGTGCCGGCGTCGGGGCCAGCGGCGGCCGCGGCTCGCGTCGCCCGATCGGCCTCGGGGTCGG
>DASVEC010000234.1:0-5491 GCA_036380755.1 Iamia sp.
GGGCGTGGGCGGCCACCGCTCGCGAGCTGCTCGACGACGACTCGGGCGAGCCCGACCCCGATCGGTCCGCCCACCTCTCGCCGACGCTGTCGGGCGGGCGGTTGGATGCCAACCTCGAGCCCGAGGCCTTCCACGCCGCCGAGGCCGCGCTGCGGCTGGCCATGGGCCAGAGGTCCGACGACGACCCGCGCTCGCTTCCCCAGCGGCGCCATGACGCTCTGGCCGAGGTCTTCACGCACTACCTCGATCACCAGAGCGACCGGATCGGCGGACGTCACCGGCCCCACCTGAACGTCACCATCGGTCTCGACGCTCTTGAGTCGGGCACCGGGCAGGGGTCGTTCGACGATGCCGTCCCGATCACCGCCGCCGATGCCCGCCGGCTCGCCTGCGACGCCAACATCCACCGCGTCATCACCCGAGCCGACGGATCGGTCCTCGACTACGGCCGGGCCACCCGCACCGTGGCGGCCGCCCTGTTCATGGTCCTGTGCCTCCGCGACCGCGGCTGCCGCTTCCCCGGCTGCGACCGAGCGGCCCACACCACCGACGCCCACCACATCAAGCATTGGATCGACCACGGCGAAACCCGCGAGGAGAACCTGGTCCTGCTGTGTCGCTGGCACCACGGCGTCGTCCACCGCCCCGGCTGGCAGATCTCACTCCAAGACGACGCCACGGTGGTGGTCGTCGGCCCCGACGGCAGGCGACGAACCTCGCGTCCCCCCGACGCCCAAGCCCTCCTCACCCCAGCCGCCTGACCCCCGAACCCCGAACGCCGGTGCCGGCCCGCTCCCCCCCGGGCCGCATCGGCGCGTCCACGCCGCCGGCGGTGCACCGCCGGCGGTGCACCGCCGGCGGGAGCGACGCCGTGGCGCGGGCCAAGCGTGGAGCGCGAGTCACTGGCTCGGGAGAGAGCCCGATCGCCTCACCCACCTGCTCGGTCGGACGGCCCGGTAGCGGAGGTCGATGCCCGCCCGTCTCAGGTATCGGCGATGGTGGCTCGTCCACAGTGGTGGTGCTCGGCGGCAATCTGCCGGACGGTGGTCCCGGGCTCGGGGCGGTGAGGATCGTGGCAGGTCCCCCGGGAGCGAGCCATCCACCTCCGAGAGGGGGGCCGTCGCTACCGTCGGTGGTGCTCGCGACACAGCACGACGACACCGCACCCGACGAGACGAGCGGAGGAGGCGTCTTCGGCCATGACCGGCACCGACCGAGTGGCGCGCCGCCGTCGTGGGGTCGCGGCCCTGGCCGCGGTGCTGGTCCTCGGGTCGACCCTCGCCCTCGTGGTGCCGGCCCCGCCGGTGGCCGCCGACGGCTGCTACACGTGGCGGCGGACCCTCAGCCAGGGCACCAGCGGGACCGACGTCCAGCGCCTGCAGATCCGGGTGGCGGGCTACCCCGGCTACGGCCGGCGCCTGGTCGTCGACGGTGAGTTCGGTCGCCGCACCCGGGAGGCGGTGGCCCGGTTCCAGGCCGCCTACGGGCTGCTCGCCGACGGGATCGCCGGGCCGCGGACCTTCGCCGTCATCTACCGGCTCCAGGACGACGACTGCACGCCCAGCGGCTTCTCCTTCCGGGAGATGGACGACGGCTGCGGCGGCTCCGGCTACGACTCCGGCGGCACCACCACCGGCGCAGCGCAGGCCAACGCCCTCGTCATCATGTGGAAGCTGCAGGCCTTGCGCCACGCCCTGGGCGACCGGCCCATCAAGGTGGCCAGCGGGTTCCGGTCGACCCGCTGCAACCAGGCGGCCGGCGGCGCCGCCCGCAGCCGCCACATCTACGGCGACGCCGCCGATCTCGACGCCGGCCCGCACGGCCTCTGCACCCTCGCCCGCCAGGCCCGCTACCACGGCTTCGCCGGCATCTACGGCCCCGGCTACCCGGGCCACAGCGGCCACGTCCACGTCGACGGCGCCGGCATCTCCTGGCGGGCGCCGAGCTGCGGCTTCTCCCAGCAGACCTAGTCGGGGCGCGCCTCGGGGTGCTCGTCGAGGTAGGCCTTGAGCACCCGCTTGGGCGCCTTGTTGAGCCAGGAGTCGGTGATCAGCTCGGTGAGCTCGTCGACGTCGACCTCCTCGAGCCGCACGAGCACCGTCGGGTAGCCGTCGTAGTGGGGCGTGGTGAAGAACTTGCGCTCGTCCGAGGCCAGCAGCGCCTCCTTCTCCCCCAGGTCGGCGACGAAGCAGACGAGGGCGCCCTCGGCCTCGGAGCGGATGCGGAGGAAGCCCTTGTCCTTCACCCGGAACCCGGGGGAGCTGAACCACGGCTTCTCGATCGTCTCGGGCAACGCCAGGGCGATCCGGCGCACGTCGTCCTCGGTGGCCATGACCCGCGAGGCTACGCCTCGAAGGCGGGGGCCAGCCGCGCCGCCACGTCGGCCGGGTGGTGGCTGCTCGCCGCCGGGCGGCTGCCCTCGTCGAGGAAGGACACGATCACGGGGAAGGCGCGGCCGGGCACGGCGGCGAAGGGGTCGATCTCGTCGGCGCCGACCCATGCTCCCGACCCCCGCTCGTCGGCCTGGAGCCCGGCCACGATCCCCGCCAACGGCTCGGGCCGGATGCGCCAGGTGTTCGAGCTGCCCGTGCCCACCAGCACCGGCGGCCGCCACCGGTCGGGGGTGTGGGCCCAGACGTAGCCCGGCAGCCAGAGGTCGTGGGCCCAACCGTCGTCGACCGGCACCGACACGAGGTGGACCGCCTGGCCGTGGGCCCGGTTGCGGACGTGGGGCCACAGCCACACCGACCCGTCGACCACGGCGTTGAACGGCGGGACCCGCAGGGCGGCGTCACGGTCGGCGCCGTCGAGCCGGGGCAGCACGTAGGACACCAGCCGCGGGCCGATCTCCTCCACCGCCACCGAGCCGCCGAGGCGGGAGGCCTGCTCCTCCAGGAGGTCCCACCCGGCGGTGACCGACGGCGTCTCGGCGTGGGTGCCGGCCAGCACCTCGAGGGCGAGCTCGAAGCCGGACGCGTAGGTGTCCCGCGGGTCGCGGCCGGGGCCGCCGAACCCACCCATCCGCAGCGTCAGCTCCTGGGCCAGCACGAAGGCGTCACGGCCCCCGCCCGCGGCCAGGTCGCCGACCTCGGCCGCCCCCACCACCACGTCCCGGTGGGCCAGGGCCACCTCGGGGTGGACGAGGCTGAACAGCGAGAGGATCCCGTCGACGTCGACGTGGTTGTTGACGGCCAGGTCGTAGCCGCCGACGTCGGCCGGCGGGTCGGACAGGAACCGGAGGCAGATCTCGGTGGAGGTGTCGGCCGCCCACCGCGCCGGCGTCGTCGTCGGGACCCAGTGGCTCAGCTCCAGGTCGACGTCGGGGCGGAAGGCCGATGCGGGCGCCGATCCGTCGACGTAGAGCGTCCGCTCGGAGGACGGCGCCGGGGTCGACGAGCCGACGATGTGGAACCGAGGCACGGCGGTGACGGGCACAGCGGGACGGTAGGACCTCCAGCGGACCTCAGGTCAAGGGATGGGAGAGACTTCCGTCGTGGAGCGCACGGGCCGTCTCGCCGAGCTGCTCGCCAGCCTGTCGCTGGCCACCGACGCCGCCAACGGCTTCGCCCGGGAGAAGACGCTGCGGACGACCCTCCTCGCCATGGGCCTGGCGCGGGAGACCGGCCTCCCGGAGTCCGAGCTCCCGGTCGCGTACTACGGCGCCCTCCTCCGCTTCGTGGGGTGCACGGGCTTCGCCCCCGAGGAGGCTCACCGCTACGGCGGGGGCGACGACATCCAGCTCCGCACCACGATGGCGGTCGTCGACGGCGGCCAGCCGCTCGACGCCCTGCGCCGCATCGGAGGCGGGGTGGGCCGGGGCACCGGGCCGTGGAAGCGGCCGCGGGCCGTGATCGCCATCACCTCGGACCGGGGTGTGGTCGCCGCCCACGCCCGCGCCCAGTGCGACGCGTCCCGCCACCTGGTGGATCTGATCGGCGTCCCGCCCGCCGTGGGCGACGTGCTGGAGCAGGTCTTCGAGCGCTGGGACGGCCAGGGCCACCCGGAGGGCCGGGCCGGCGACGACCTCCACCCGGTCACCCGCATCCTCCAGGTGGCCGACGTGGCCGAGCTGTTCGCGACGGGCCACGACGGCGGCCCCACCGGCGTCGACCGGGCCGTGGCCGAGGTGCAGCGGCGCTCCGGGGGGCATCTGGACCCGGTGGTCGCGGCGGCCTTCACCGCCGGCGCGGTCGACCTCCTGGCCCCCATCGCCTCCGGCTCGATGTGGGACGAGGTCCTCGACGCCGAGCCGGGGCCGCCCACGGCGCTGACCGAGGGTGGGTTCGATCGGGCCGCCGGGGCCTTCGCCCGCTACGTCGACATCAAGTCGCAGTGGACGGCCGGCCACTCGACCGGCGTCGCCGAGCTGGCCGCGGCCGCGGGCGAGGCCGCGGGGCTCGGCCCCGACGCCCAGGTCCGCCTCCGCCGCGCCGGCTGGCTGCACGACCTGGGGCGCGTCGCCGTGCCCAACCGCGTCTGGGACAAGCCGGGCCCGCTCAACCGGGCCGAGCGCCAGCAGGCCGAGGCCCACGCCTACGAGACCGACCGGATCCTCGCCTCCTCGCCGGTCCTCGGCGGGGTGGCCACGGTGGCCCGCGCCGCCCACGAGCGGGTCGACGGCTCCGGCTACCACCGCGGCGTCCCGGCCGCCCTGCTCGACGTCGAGGCGCGCCTGCTGGCCGCCGCCGACGTCCACCACGCTCTCCGGGAGGACCGACCGCATCGCCCGGCCGTCGACGGCGACGAGGCGGCCCGGGTCGTCGCCGCCGAGGCAGAGGCCGGCCACCTCGACCTGGCCGCGGTGCGCGCCGTCCTCGATGCGGCCGGCGGGACGGCGACCCGCCACCGGGTGACGTGGCCGTCGGGCCTGACCGACCGCGAGGTCGAGGTCCTGGGCCTGGTGGCCCGGGGCCACACCAACAAGGACGTCGCCCGGGCCCTCGGCATCACCCCGAAGACGGTGGCCCACCACGTCGCCCACATCTACGACAAGGCCGGGTGCCGCAGCCGGGCCGGCGCGACGCTGTTCGCCATCGAGCACGGGCTGGCATCGGCAAGATGACCGATGCGGGCCCCCGGGAGCGCGGGGATCCTCGTCCCCATGACCACCACCCAGACCCCGACCACCGTGATCCACGACGTCACGCCGCCTTCGGCCGGGGCGACGGGCCCGGGCTCCTGGCCCTGCTCGCCGATGACGTCGACTGGAGCGACCGGCCCGACGCGCCGGGTGCCGACCTCGTCCCCATGTTCCGCAACTTGCGGACGCCGGCCGCGGTCGGCGAGCAGTACTTCGGGGGCTTCGCGTCCACCTGCGAGCTGCACGACTTCCAGCCCCGGATCTTCGCCGCCGAGGGGCCGGACGTCTTCGTCCTGCTGCACATCTCCTACACGGTGACGGCGACGGGGCGGCGCTTCGACGGCGACGAGGTGCACCACTTCACCGTGGGTGCCGACGGCAAGGTCACCCGGAACCGGCCCCACCTCGACA
>DASVEC010000235.1:0-2821 GCA_036380755.1 Iamia sp.
TCGACTGCTACCCGCTCCCCCACGCCGCCCCCACGACGGGGGTCGAGCTCGCGCTGACGGCCACGCCGACCGAGGGGAGGGCCGCGCTCGTCGACGCCCCGCTGGTCCGGCTGCCGGCCACCGCCGTCGCCGGGTTCGGGAGCGCCCCCGACGGACCCGACGGCGCCACCGATCCCCGTCGGGTCTTCGACCCCGACGCGACCCTCGCCGACGAGGAGCACGTCCTGCCGCACACCGCCCTGCGGAACCGCATCGTCGAGCCGGTGGTCGAGGCCGGCGCCGTCGCCTTCGTCGGCACGCTCGTCGACCACCCCGGTGACCTCGACCGCTACTACGTCCCGTACCACGGCGAGGCCCTCCCCCTCCCCGGCGTCTGGATCCGGGGGAGCGAGGGCGAGCGCCTGCACGCCGACCTGGATCAGGGCCCGGTGACCCTCCACCTCGTGGTCGAGTCGACCCGCGTGCCGGCCGAGACGCAGACGATCGTGGGCGACCTGCCCGGCCGTGACGACGAGCTGGTGCTCGTCGGATCGCACCACGACGGGCCGTGGGCGTCGGCCGTGGAGGACGGCACGGGCATCGCCCTCGTCCTGGCCCAGGCCGCCCACTGGGCCGCGGTGCCCGCCGGGGAGCGCCCGCACCGGCTGCGCTTCGTCCTCCACGGTGGGCACATGGCCGGCGGCGCCGGGCACCGCTCCTACGTGCAGGCCCACGCCGACGACCTCGACCGGGTGGTCCTCGCCGTCCACCTCGAGCACGCCGCCCTCGACGTGGCCGATCACGACGGCGAGCTCGTCCCGACCGGCCGCTGCGTGCCCCGATGGTTCTTCACCAGCCGCATCCCGCCGCTGGAGGCCGCCGTCATCGACGCCATCGAGGACCACGACCTGCGTCGCTCGCTGCTCGTCGCCCCGGACGCCCTGGGCGCCAACCCGCCCACCGATGGGGCCCGGCTCCACCCGCTCGGCGTCCCGATCGTCCAGCTGCTCGGTGCGCCGTGGTACCTGTTCGACGAGGTCGACACCATCGACAAGGTCGACGTGGACGCCTTGGTGCCCCTGACGCGGGCGACGGCCGACGTCGTCGCCTGGACCGCGGGCCGCACCGCGGCCGAGGTCCGCGCCGCCGCTACGGGCGCAGGCTGATCAGGTCGGGGCCGAGGTCGGCGACGATGGTGCAGCCGAGGAGGGCGAAGGTGCGGCGGAGATCGTCGGCGAACCAGCCCAGCACCCGGTCGACGCCCCGCTCCCCCGCCGCGCCCAGCCCGTAGAGGTAGGCCCGGCCGGCCATGGCGCAGGTGGCACCGGCGGCGACGGCCTTGGCGATGTCGCTCCCGCGCCGGACGCCGCCGTCGCAGATGATCTCGAGCCGGTCGCCGACGGCGTCGGCCACAGGGGCGACGAGATCGAAGATGGCGGGGGCGCCGTCGAGCTGGCGCCCACCGTGGTTCGACAGGGCGACGGCCTCGACGCCGGCATCGGCGGCCAGCCGGGCGTCCTCGACGGTCTGGATGCCCTTCACCACGATGGGGCCGTCCCAGATCGAGCGCAGCCAGTCGACGTCGGCCCACGACAGCCCGGGGTCGAACTGGGTGCCGATGTAGTCGGAGAGGGTCACGGGCGAGGCGCCGTCGCCGACGTCGCGGCCGACCACGTTGGCGAACCGGATCGGCTCGCTGCGCACGAAGGCCCACGTCCACCCCGGGTGGAGGGCACCGTCGACCAGGGTGCCGGGGCCGATCGTGGGCGGGAGCGAGAAGCCCCGGCGGACGTCGCGCTCGCGCCGGCCCAGCACGGCGGTGTCGACGGTGAGGACGAGCGCCTCGTAGCCGGCCGCGGCCGACCGCGCCACCATCTCCCGCACCAGCCCGCGATCCCGCCAGGCGTAGACCTGGAACCAGAGACGCCCGTCGGGCGCGGCGGCGCGGACCTCCTCGATCGAGCGGGTGCTGAGGGTCGAGAGGGTGTAGGGCAGGCCGGCCCGCTGGGCCGCCCGGGCCACGGCCAGCTCGCCGTCGGGGTCGGCGATGCGGGTGAACCCGGTGGGGGCCAGGACCAGGGGGTAGGCGGCCGGCCGGCCGAGGATCGACGTGGCGATGTCGACGTCGCCGACGGCCCGCAGCACCCGGGGGCGGAACGCGGTGCGGGCGAAGGCGTCCTGGTTGGAGGTCAGGGTGCGCTCGTCCTCGGCGCCGCCGTCGATGTAGTCGAACACCCCGCCGGGCAGGCGCCGCTTGGCCATGCGGCGCAGGTCGGCCACCGACGCGGCGCGCGCCAGCCGCCGCTCGACCGGGTCGGCCTCCGGCCGCTGGAACCGGATCACCGACCGCAGCGTCGCCGGCATCTGCCGCAGCGAGGGCTTGGCGGTCACGAGGTCTCCCGGGGGTCGTAGCGGACGAGGGGGGTCGAGGCGGCGACGAGGGCGCGCAGGTCCTCCAGCGTGCCCGGCGCGGCGCCGTGGGCGCGGGCCTGGACGAGGACGTTGCCCAGGGCCGTGGCCTCGACCGGGCCGGCGACGACGGGGAGACGGCAGGCGTCGGCGGTGAGCTGGCCCAGCAGGGCGTTCTGCGATCCGCCGCCGACCATGTGCACGACGTCGACCGGCTGCCCGGTGAGCTCGACGGCGGACTCGACGGTGCGGGCGTGGGCCACGGCGAGCGAGTCGAGGATGCAGCGGGCGACCGCCCCGTGCTCGCCGACCGGCGGTCCGCCGGCCCGGGCGATGCGCGCCGGCATGTCACCGGGCGGGATGAGGACGGGGTCGTCGACGTCGATCGTCGGACCGCCGGCGGGACGGGCCGCGGCCTCGGCCAGCACGGCGT
>DASVEC010000236.1:0-2775 GCA_036380755.1 Iamia sp.
ATCCGTACGTGAGCGAGCGCAGCGAGCGAACCAGACGGCACAGTGCGGTACTCGGCGCCGGAGCGAGCGCAGCGAGTGGAGGCGACGCCGGTCACCGGTGCCCCGCCACGTCCATCGACGTCGGCGTCCGGATCGTCGCTGCGGGGCACCAGTGACGGTCTCCTTCCCGGTGGGCTTCACCTGGGGGGTCGCCTCCTCCTCCCACCAGATCGAGGGCGGCATGGACCTCGACGGCGGCGGCCGGTCGATCTGGGACGACTTCGCCGCCGTGCCCGGTGCCGTCCGGGGCGGCGACACCGGCGCCGACGGCGTCGACCACCGCCGCCGCTGGGAGTCCGACGTCGACCTGATGGCGGCGCTCGGCGTCGGCGCCTACCGCTTCTCGATCGCCTGGCCCCGGGTGCAGCCGGGTGGCTCGGGGCCGGTGAACGAGCGGGGCCTGGACTTCTACCGGGCCCTGGTCGACCGGCTGCTCGGCCGTGGGATCACGCCCGTCGTGACGCTCTACCACTGGGACCTGCCGTCGGAGCTCGAGGACCTCGGCGGGTGGCCGGTGCGCTCGACCGCGTCGCGCTTCGCCGAGTACGCCGGCCTGGTGGGCGCGGCGCTGGGCGACCGGGTGGCCCACTGGCGGACCGTCAACGAGCCGTGGTGCTCGGCCATGCTCGGCTACGCCGCCGGCATCCACGCCCCCGGCCGGCGGGACCGGCGGGCCGCGGTGGCCGCCGCCCACCACCTGCTGCTGGGTCACGGCCTGGCCGTCGCCGCCCTGCGCTCGTGCGTGACGGCGCCCGGGGCCGAGATCGGCCTGACCGTCAACCCGTACCCGGTGGTGCCGGTCAGCGGCTCCGCCCTCGACGCCGACATGGCCCGTCGGGTCGACGCCATCGCCAACCGGGTGTGGCTCGACCCGGTGCTGCGGGGCGCCTACCCGTCCGACCTGGTGTCCGACTGGGCGTCGCTGGGGTTCTCGGAGGTCGTGCACGACGGCGACCTGGCCCTCATCGGTGCGCCGATCGACGCCCTGGGCCTCAACTACTACCGCCGCCACCACGTTCGGCACCTCCCGGGCGGCGGGCGCGACGCGGCCCAGTGGCCGGGCACGTCCGACGTCGACCTGGTCGATCCCGCCGGCCCGGCGACCGACGGGGGCTGGGCCATCGAGCCCGACGGCCTGACCGAGGCGCTGGAGATGGTCGCCGCCTACGGGCCGACGCCGCTCTACGTCGAGGAGTGCGGCGCCGCCTTCGACGAGCCCCATGACGACGCCCTGCGGGTGGCCTTCCTCCGCGACCACCTCCACGCCGCCCACCGCGCCGTGGCCGCCGGCGTCGACCTGCGCGGCTTCTTCGTCTGGACCTGGTTCGACAACTTCGAGTGGGCCGAGGGCTACGCCCACCGCTTCGGCCTCGTCCACGTCGACTACGACACCTACGAGCGCACGCCCAAGACCTCGGCCAAGTGGTTCAGCGACGTCATGCGCACCAACGACGTCCCCTAGGCGCGGATCTGGCGGACGCGCCCGGCATCACCCCAAGCGGTGTCGGCGGTCAGCACGTCGACGTCGAGGCGCTCACCGAGGGCGAGACACAGCCGATCGCCCAACGAGTGCGGCTGGCCGCGCCGCCACATCGCCGCCGCGAGCTCGGCATCGGCCTCGCCGACAGGCTCGATAGTGAGGTCGTAGCTCAGCAGGAGGGCGCGGGCCAACGCCCAGTCCCGGTCGGCGGCGCGGACCTTCTGGGCCACCTCGGACCAGTTCGCGGCGCCGCACGCAGCCCCGTCCGTCAGCGCGCTCTCGACCGCCTCGCTCCCCGGCTCGCCCTGGAGGAAGGCGAGCACCGCCGAGGCGTCGAGGACCGTCACCCCGCCTCGTCGAGGGCCGCGGCCCGGCGCTCGGTCAGGAGATCGGCGACGAGGTCGGTGTCGGCCAGGTCGGCTCGGACCCTCGTCTTGATCTGCTCACGGGTGAGCAGGACGAGTCCGGCATCCGACTCGACCATCACCAGGGTCACGCCCTCGCGCAGGCCGTTCCGCTCCCGCACCTCGGCCGGGACCACCAGACGACCTCGATCGCCCATCGTGATGGTATGTGTCCCACTCATGGGTTGATGATACCACTGACCTGCACAGTGTCCCACTTCTTCGGCTCGGGTGCGTCGTGGCGCCGAGCCCGGGTGTCACACCCCCTCCGTAGGGTGTGGTCATGGTGTCCTCGACCGCTCCCGCTGATGCGCTGGCGCTGTTCAGCGCGCCGGTGGGGGAGTGGTTCCGGACGTCGTTCGGCGCCCCGACGGATGCGCAGGCCGAAGGCTGGCCGGCCATCGCGGCCGGGGAGCACACGCTGATCCTGGCGCCGACGGGGTCGGGCAAGACGCTCACCGCGTTCCTCTGGGGGATCGACTCGCTCATGGCCCGGCCCAACCAGGCCAAGGGCACCCGGATCGTCTACATCTCGCCGCTGCGGGCGCTGGCGGTCGACGTCGACAAGAACCTGCGGTCGCCGCTGAAGGGGATCCGCCTGGCCGCCGAGCGCCTGAACGCCGGGGGATCGGGGGGTCCGGTCCTACAGGAGCCCACCGTCGCCCTCCGCACCGGTGACACGTCGCCCGACGAGCGCCGCAAGCTCCAGCGCAACCCGCCCGACATCCTCATCACCACCCCCGAGTCGCTCTACCTCATGCTGACCAGCGCCGTGCGGGAGACGCTGGTCGACGTCGAGGCGGTGATCATCGACGAGATCCACGCCGTCGCCGCGACCAAGAGGGGGTCGCA
>DASVEC010000237.1:0-7147 GCA_036380755.1 Iamia sp.
ACCCGGTGATGCCCAGCAGCGTCTGGAAGCGCTCGCCGCCGTCGATGCCCTCGGCCAGGCCGGCCACGGCCTTGGGCTGGTCGCCCGCCGGCGAGAAGTCGGACACGACCTCGAAGGGCCGGGTCAAGGTGGTGGTGACCGGGGTGACGTCACTCATGGGGGCACCCTACCGAGGGGGTGTGACAGCGAGGCCGAAGCCCTGGTCAGGGGACCTCTTCGAGGCGGAAGGAGTACTCCCCCGTCGATCCGCCGTACTCGATCCGATAGGCGCCGGCCGGAAGCGACCAGAGGGCGCCCGAGGTCGGCGCCACCGGGGTGCCGGTGGCGAGGTCGATGATGGAGAACGGCTTCCAGTACCCGAGCGTGACGTGCTGCACGTCCATCCCTCCGGTGGGCACCGAGAAGTCGTAGCGGTCCACCGACACGATCGTCTCGAGGTTCCCGGCCCCCGCCGCCGGCACGCCGTTCGACACCGTGTCCCCGATCGCGTAGCTGAACTGCTGCGGAGCGGGGACCTCGTAGAGCCGGAACGAGTACTCGCCCACCGAGTCCTTCACCTCGAGGCGGTAGTCGCCCTCGGGCAGATCCCACCGCAGGTTCGAGCTCTGCGACACCGGCAAGCCGGTCGCGAGATCGATGATCGTGAACGGCTTCGGATACCCCAGGTGCTCGAACCGCACGTCCATCCCCCCGACCGGCACCGTGAAGTCGTATCGGTCCACCGACACGACCGTCTCGAGGTTCCCCGCCCCCGCCGCGGGCACGCCGTTCGACACCGTGTCGCCGACCTCGTAGGCGAACTCCTGGGCCCCCGGGACCTCGTACAGGATGAACGAGTAGGTGCCGGAGCCTGTCACCTGGAGGCGGTAGTCGCCCTCGGGCAGGTCCCACCGCAGGTTGGAGCTCTGCGACATCGCCGAACCGGTCGCCCGGTCGATGATCGTGAACGCCTTCGGGTACCCCAGGTGCTCGAACCGCACGTCCATCCCGCCGACGGGGATGGTGAAGTCGTAGCGATCGATGGACTCGATCGTCTCGAGGTTCCCCGCACCGGCCTCGGGCACCCCGTCCGACACCACGTCGCCGAGCTCGTAGTCGAACTCCTGCGGAGCCGGGATCTCGAAGAAGACGAAGGAGTAGTCGCCGGCGGGGCCGGTCACGTCGATGCTGTACTCGCCGGCGGGGAGGTCCCAGCGCGAGCCGCTCGAGGCCGACACCGCCAGCCCGGTGGACCGATCGACGATCGCGAACGGCTTCCAGTAGCCGAGGTGCTGGAAGCGCAGGGCCATCCCGCCCGCCGGGACGGTGAACCGATAGCTGTCCGTGGAGGCACCGGTCTCCAGGTTGCCGGCGCCGGCGGCGGGAACGCCGTTCGAGACCGTGTCGCCGATCACGTAGTCGAAGATCTGGGGGCCGGGCACCACGTAGAGCCGGAACGAGTAGGTCCCGACGTCGTCGGCCACCACGAGGCGGTAGTCGCCCGCGGGCAGCGCCCAGCGGGAGCCGGACACGGGCACCGGGTCTCCCGTCGTCCGGTCGAGCAGCGTCGTCGGCTTCGGGTAGCCGAGGTTCTCGAACTCGACCGTCTGGCCGCCCGACGGCACCGTGAAGTCGTAGCGATCGACCGACGCGATGGTCTCCAGGTTCCCGGCACCGGCGGCCGGGACCCCGTCCGACACGGTGTCGCCGATCGAGTACGAGAACGTCTGCGGCGCAGGCACCTCGAACATCCGGAACGAGTACGTCCCGTGGCCCCTGAACACGATCCGGTGGTCACCCGCGTCGAGCTCCAGCTGCGCGTTGCCCTGACCGTCGGCCACCACCTCGTCGGCGTCGTCGACGATGACCCAGGCCTTCGGGTACCCCAGCACCTCGTACTGCACCGTCATCCCGCCTGTCGGAACCGTGAACTCGTAGCGGTCGACCGACGCGATCGTCTCCAGGTTCCCGGCACCGGCGGCCGGGACCCCGTCCGACACGGTGTCGCCGATCGAGTACGGGAACGTCTGCGGCAACGGGACCTCGAACATCCGGAACGAGTACGGCCCCGGCTGGTCGCGGAGCTCGATCTGGTAGTCGCCCGCCTCGAGCTCGAGCCGCTGGTTCCCGTACCCCGTCGCCACCACCTCGTCGGCGTCGTCGGTGATCGTGAACGTCTTGGGATAGCCGAGGACCTCGTACTGCAGGTCCATCCCACCCGACGGGACGGTGAAGTCGTAGTGGTCCACCGACGCGATCGTCTCCAGGTTCCCCGCCCCCGCCGCCGGCACCCCGTCCGAGACGGTGTCACCGATGACGTAGGCGAACGTCTGCGGGTCGGGGACCTCGAAGAGCTGGAACGAGTAGGTGCCCACGGCGCCGGAGAACTCGATGGTGTGATCACCGGCGTCGAGCTCCAGCCTCTGGTTCCCGAAGCCCGTCGCCACCACCTCGTCGTCCCCGTCGGTGACGGTGAACGCCCTGGGGTAGCCGAGCACCTGGTACTGCAGGGTCGCTCCGCCCGTCGGCACGGTGACCTCGTAGCGATCCACCGACGCGATCGTCTCGATGTTCCCGGCCCCGGCCGCGGGGACACCGTCCGAGACCGTGTCACCGATGGCGATCGGGAACGCCTGCGGCGGCGGGAGCGTCGAGAGGGTGAACGAGTACGACCCAGCCGCCTCGCCCCACACCTCCAGCCGGTGCTCGCCGGCCGGCAGCGGGTCCGTCACCAGGTCGTCGCACCCCGCCCGGGACAGCGTCGTCCTCTCGCTGGTGGCCACGTCGACGAGGACGGTGGACGTGCCCGCATCGCACGAGTGGTGGTCGAGCAGGAGCCGCTGGCCGGTGGCCAGCTCGAAGGTGTACTCGTCCTGAGCGCCTGCTTCCTCGAGCACCCCGGCGCCCGCGCCGGTCGGATGGGCGGAGCTGGGGACGACGATCGGCAGGCTGGCGGTGAAGGGCTGCGCCTCCGGCACCACGAGCTGGAGGGCGATGTCGTCGACGGCCAGCGCGGTGCCGAGCACGCCCCGGAAGTGGCGCGGGACCAGCTCGATGTCGAGGGCCGATGATCCGTGCGGCAGCGTCGTGCTGAGGTGGTAGCGGGTGAAAGGCTGGCCCCCGGTGGTGGTGCCGACGCCCGTCCGCTCCACGGTGCCCGTGAGCCCCCCGGTCAGGACCGGCTCGGTCCCGTCGAAGTCGACCGACCCCACCGTCTCCGTCCCGAGCCGCACCGCGACCGACTGCTTGTGGGCGTCGGAGCCCACCGGGCCGTAGGTCAGGAGGTCGGTCTCGACCTCGACGGCGCCGTGGCGCGGGACGTCGCGGGCGTACAGCCGGTACCCGGGGGTGTCGAACAGCGGCCCGGCCACCTTGGTGGTCGCCGGATCATCGGTGTGGCGAGGACCGGCGAGGTTGGGGGCGATGGCGCCCTCGAAGTCCTCGGCCAGGGCGCCGGTGGCGTCGAACGGATGCTCCGTACCGTCGACCAGGACCTCGGTGACGAGGGCCGCGTCCTCGGCGTACTGCTCGTCACCGGTGAGCGCGATGTCGAGCACGCAGGCCTCGAACTGCGGGCCCGGCAGGACGTTCGCATCGGCGCACACCGCAGACGACGCCGCCACCTCGGCCTCGGTGAGGTCGGCGATCGTCACCAGGTTCTCCGGGAACGAGAGGTCGGTGTGGGTCTCGGTCGACTCGCTCGGGCCGTAGGTGAACGACGACTCCTCGTCGGTGATCCGCCAGGCGTCGGCGTACGGGCCGTGGATCGTCTCGGCGCTCGTCGTCGCGGGCAGCGGCGTACCGTCGGGGTAGGCCAGGTCGTCGAGCGGATCGCCGTTCACGTTGCCCAGCAGGCCCCGTGCGTCGGTCGTCCCCTCGGGGAGGTGGAAGCCGACCGAGCCCGCCTGCTGGTACATCATCGGCCGATCCGTCTGGCCCGGCCACATCACGATCCAGCGGCCGTCGCCGTGCAGCGCCACCGCACCGTCGCCGAGGTCGAGGATGCCGTTCGCCGGAGGCGGCGTCGGCTCGCCGTCGAGCACGAGCCCTCCGTCGCCCAGTTCGATCGTCCGACCGGCGATCCTGGTCGACACCGCTCCCAGCCGGGACACGTCCTCGCCCTGGGGCACGAAGCGGGCCTGGACGTCCATGCCGAGCGACGGCACCTCCAGCAGGTGGAACTCGCCGACCGCCTGGAGGTCGTAGGCGAACCCGTCGGGCGTCGCGATGTGGGGATCGCCCCAGATGGCGAAGTCGAAGATGTCGATGTCGAGCAGGGCCAGGATGAGCGGGAGCGCGATGGCGCTGGACGCCAAGGCCTCGAGCCCCAGGAGGGACAGGCAGGCCGCCAAGAAGTACAGGCAGGTGCCGAGCAAGAGTGCACCGATGGCGACGAGCACCAGGACCGGGATCTCCCCGGGCTGCTCCTCGGGCGGCCCGGGCAGGATCGTCGGCCACGGGTACTCGGGGAAGAGCTCCCGCATCCGCTCCCAGAAGTCGTCCTCACCGTCCTCGTCCTCGTCCTCGCTCCTCGGCGTGCGCCACCGGTCCCAGTCGGACGGATCGTTCGGTTCGTCCTCGCAGTCGAACTCCATGCGTTGCGGGTTCGCCACCACGAGGGCGCCCGGGAAGAGGGGGTCCGACGCCACCTCGTAGAGGTCGATCAGGCCCACGGGGTACATGTCGTCGCACTCCCTGACCGGCACCACGAAGGCATCGTTGTAGCCGTACCCGTCGTCGAAGTAGCGGCTCTGGAAGTCGTACGGCAGGACCGGTCGGGCACCACCCGGGAGATCGGCCGTGTAGGCCGCCATGTCCCGTGCCGCGGCCGGTCCACCGCCGGCCGACGCCATCTTGAGCTCGACCAGCTCGATCACGCCGGTCGGGTTCAGTGGGTCGTAGTAGGTGATGTCCGGACGGCCACCGCTCCTCGCTCCAGCGTTGGCCTGGGACCGCTGGTAGGGCATCTCCCACTGGACCGAGGGGAGGACGCCGTGGCCAGGGAGCGGGCCGCCTTCGCGCTTGTTCAGCCGGGCGATGGCGCGAGCCTGGGCGATGGCTTCGATCTGGTTGATGTCGAAGTCGCCCTTGCACTCGGCCGGCTCGTACTCGGCGTAGCGCTCGAGCGCCTTGGGCTCGTCGACGCAGGTGGGCCGGACGTACCCCCGCGTCTGCCACAGTCGTTCCGCGATGCATCGCCGCGACGCCTCGACCTGGGGGTCGAGCGCGGGCGGGAGCACCGTGCTCACGCTGTTCGGAGCGCAGGCCGCCCCGGGGTCCTGCGCGGCGGCCGGCGTCACCTCCACGAGGCCAAGCCGCGTCGCGAGGACACTCATCGTGGCCGCCATCGCCACAGCCACCAGGATCGACCCCAGACGGGTCCCGCCGTGCATCATCGCCTTCTCCCCAATCGCTCCGAGTGTCCGCACACTCACGTTGCGTGGTCGTCGCCGCCGACCATACTGCTCCCGATGAGATCTGTCGATGGATGTTCCGAACCGCGGGGAGCGGGCCGTGGCCGATCGCTCTGAGGTCCTCGTCGACCACCGGTCGGTCGAGTCGGCCCGCCGGGAGGGCGGCACCGAGGTGTGGATCGAGCTGCGCACCACGTCCGAGGGTGCGGGCCGAGCCTTCACCGCAGTGCTGGAGGAGATGGAGACAGCCGGGGCCGAGCGGGGCGGGCCGGTCGGCAGCCTGGGCGTGCGCAGCGTCGACGGGTACGTCAGCGTCGTCGCCGACGTCGCCGGTCGGCCCGCCCTCGACGCCTGGCTCGAGGACCTGATCGTCCGGCTCCGGGATCGGGGGGTGTCCGGCAGCATCCGGGGCGCGCCTCGCGTCCAGGATCCGGTGTGGCTGCCCTACCGCCTCCCGGTCCCGACGGCGTTCCTGGCGTGGTCCATCGACCAGGCTGCGGTCGCCTCGATCCCGGGCGGCATGCACTACTGGGGTGTCACGCCCGAGGCCACCGCCCGCATCTTCACCCACGCCGCCGGTTGGACCCGGGCCGGGGGGCCGGACATCCTCCTGCGCCAGGGCACCTTCATGTGCCGGTCCACCGATGGTTCCTCGATCGAGCCCGTCCTCCTCGACGCGACCACGCGGGCCCCGAACGCCGGCGCGGCCGCCTTCGACGACGACCTCCGGCGCGGCCGGGCCATGACCATCGGCAAGGGAGGCCGGATGACCCTCCAGCACCTCCACGGGGAGCCGAGCTGGCGGACCCAGGTCGACGAGGTCCGCGAGGGCATCACGGCCCTGAGTGATGACCTCGACGTCGCGGTGGTCCGTAGGGGACGGCCGTGGCTGAACGGGTGGGGCGACATCGACGTCAGACAGCCCCTACCCGACCGGCGGGTCGACCTCCTCTTCCGCAACCGGCACCTGCTGGTCGATCACGTGCCGGACGCGCACGGGCTGCAGGTGCTGCGCGACGAGCACTTGGCCCGGGCCACCGATCTCGGCCGCTGGCAGGTCACCGATCTCGGCCACGGGCGCCACCTCGTCGAGGCCGCCGACCTCGAGCCGTGGTACGGCTCCGGGCTCCCGGATCCGACGGTGGTCGAGCAGGCCCGACGTGACTTCGGCGCCATGATCCTCACCCGCGAGGCGATCGCGGCGAACCCGCCGCCCTAGGCCGGTGGCAGGGCCGAGATCGTCGTCCAGGCGGCGTCCACCTGGGCCTCGAGGTCCTCGCGGGTGCCGCCGTTGTCGATGACGATCGTCGCCCGGGCCAGGCGGTCCTCCCGGCTGGCCTGACGAGCGATCCGGGCCCGGACGTCGTCCTCCCGCATCCCCCGCTGCTCCACGACCCGGGCCACGGCCACCTCGGGGTCGATGTCGACCACGATCAGCCCCGCCATGTCGTCGCGGCCCGACTCGACCAGGAGGGGAACGTCGAGGACGACCACCGCGTCGGTGCCGGCCGCCTCCTCCAGCCGCCGGGCGATCTCCGCCCCCACGGCCGGGTGGACGATGGCGTTGAGGTCCTTCAGGGCGGTGTCGTCGGTGAAGACGAGGTCGGCGAGGGCCTGGCGGTCGAGGGCACCGTCGGAGGCCAGCACGTCGGGCCCGAAGCGCTCGACGATGGCAGCCAGCACGGGTGTCCCCGGCGCCTGCACGTCGCGGACGATGGCGTCGGCGTCGATGACGACCGCACCCCGCTCGGCCA
>DASVEC010000238.1:0-2878 GCA_036380755.1 Iamia sp.
GACAACCACTACGTCGAGAGCTCGTCCTGGGAGGGGACCCGCAGGGTTCCGCCGTCGTAGGCCTTCAGCCGTCGGCGGAGATCCTCGAGCTCGACCGGCCCCACCTCCGTGCGCCACTCCTCGTAGGTCCCGTCGACGACGAGGTGGCCGTCCTCGATGCCCACGTCGGTGAGGTGGGCGGTGGCGGCGGCCGGGGGGAGGGCCAGCCGGATGGGGGGAAGGCGCCGGGCCACCGAGGTCACGTCCCAGCGGCGGAGCGTCGCCTCCCTGGGCTCGAGGACGAGCGTCCGCCCCTCGATGCGGGGCGTCAGGTCGACGTGGCCCCAGTCGGGCCGGCCCCGCAGCCGGGCGCGGGCGAAGGGGCCGTCGCCCAGCTCCACCTCGACGTGGGGCGTGCGGCGGGCCACGGCGGTGGCGACGACCTCCTGGTCGAGGGTGGCGCGGACCGCGATCGGCGCGGCGACGAACGTCGCCACCCCGACACCGGGCTGGACGTGGAGGTTCCGGACGACGAGGTGCAGGTGGGCGATGCGCACATCGCCGGCCACGACGTCGTCGGCGTCGATCTCGACGTCGCCCAGCTGGCCGATCATGAGTCCCAGCGGCTGGGGGTCGGGCTGGAGGCGGCGCAGGACGAGGGCGATCTCGGTGTCGCCGACCTGCAGGGTGAGGGGCTCTCCCACCAGCCGGGACGCGGCGGCGAGGATCAGCTCCTCGGCGAGCGAGGCGGGAGCGAAGCCGAACAGGTCGACGACGGGCCGCATCGCCTGCGTCATCGACTGGGACACGCTCGGACCCCAGGCGCGAAGGGTCTCGGTCAGCCAGTCGGGCCGCAGCCAGTCACCGCTTCCCATCGGGGCCATGCTCGCAGAGCGGTCTCCCGCCTGCCTCGCTCGTCAGCGCCGCCGGTTGACCAGGGCACTGAGCTCGGTCCGGTTCGCCACGTCGAGCTTTCGATAGATGCGCTCGAGATGGGCCTCGACGGTGCGCTCGGAGAGGAAGAGCTGCTCGGCCACGGCCCGGTTGCGGGCCCCGCTGGCCACCAGGGCGGCGACCCGGCGCTCGGCCTCGGTGAGCGGGGCGAGGGGGTCGCGGGCCTCGGCGACGGTGCGGCGCAGCGCTCGGGCCCGGGACGCCCACGGCCGGGCCCCCAGCCCCTCGAACACGGTCGTGGCCCCCTCGACGTCGGCGGCGGCATCGTCGTTGCGCCCAGCTGCCAGCCGACGCTCGCCCCGGACCAGCAGCGTCCGGGCCACCTCGAACGGCGCCGGGAGGGTGGCGTAGGTCGACAGCGCCTCCTCCAGCGCCACCTCGGCCTCGTCGTTGGTGGCCGCCAGCAGGCCCCGGCACCGCGCCGCCCCGGCCTCGGCGCTGCGCCGGCCGGTCCGGTGGGCATCGTCGACCAGCCGGGCCAGGGCGACGCCGGCCTCGTGGCGGCGGCCCGCCCGCCACAGGGCCTCGACGTGATCGGGCTGCCACCACAGGAGCCCCGGTTCGTGGACCTCGCCGGCGGCGTGGGCGGCGGCGACCCGGTCGAGGTGGTGGGCAGCCATCGCCGCGTCCCCGGCGACCAGGTCGAGCAGGGCCAGGGCCGAGCGGGCCCACGCCGCGGCCACGGTGGCGTCGACCTTCTCGGCGTCGGCCAGGCACTGGCTGGCCCGGACCCGCACCGCGTTGGGCGACTCGTCGAGCACGACGGCGCACCGGCACGAGACGGCGGCCAGCCAGAGCGCCGGCACCGGGCCGGTGGTCGTGCAGCCCTCGGCGACCTCGCCGTCGAAGAGCTTCATCGCCTCCTCCAGTCGGCCGCTCCGGAACCGCAGCTCGGCCAGGCACCCGGCGGCCATGCCGAGCATCGACGGCGAGCCGGCGTTCCGGGCCCGGAAGACGACCCGCTCCAGGAAGGCCTCGCCGACCGCCCAGCGCTCGGTGATGGTGGCCACCAGGCCCAGGGCGTTGAGCAGGTGCTCGACCTCGGGCACGTCGTCGGCGTCGACGAGCGACCAGGCCAGCTCCTCGAGCGGGGCCCAGGCGGCGTCGACCCCGTCCCGGTCGCCGGCGTGGACCAGGGCGACCAGCCGGGCGACGGATGCGGCCGGGACCAGGGCACCCGTCCCCTGCTCGGCCAGCTCGGCCGCCCACTCGGCCTGCCGGAGGCCGACCGGGACGTCGTGGGAGACGATCACGGTGTGCGATGCGTGCACGGCCAGGGCGGCGGCCCGGTCGGGGTCGATGGCGGCGACGGCGTCGGCGGTCGGGAGCTGCACCGCCAGGGCGTGGCGCGGCCCGCGGGTCCACAGCTCGATCTGGCCCAGGATGATGGCCACGTCGGCCCGCACCACCGGGTCGTCGGTCGCCGCGAACGCCTCGAGCAGCACCAGCCCGGCGTCCTCGAACCGCGACAGCAGCCAGAGCGCCTCGCCGGCCTCCCGGAGCCGTTGGGCCCGGGTGCTGCGCTCGGGCGTCAGGCGGGCGGCCTCCGCCCACAGCGCGGCGGCATCGGGCAGGCGGTCGGCGGCCCGCAGCTCGCCGGCGGTGGCGGCCACCTCGTCGGCCACCGGGGCATCGGGCAGGAGGGTGGCTGCGGCCAGGTGGACGGCGCGGCGGTGCGCGACCGCGAGCGGTCCTCCGGGACCGATGGCGTCGGCGAGGGCCTGGTGGGCGGCCCGGGCCTCGCTCGGGCGGAGGGCGGTGGCCGGCTCGCGAGCGTGCAGGGTGCCGTCGGCCGCCACCTCGACCACGCCCTGGTCGATGGCGTCCTCCAGACCGGTCAGGCCGAGCGCTTCGAGCGCCCGGCGGACGATGGCGGCGTCGGCCCCGTCGGCCAGGTCCACCACGTCGGGCACCGTGACAGCCACGGTCGGGACGCTACGCCCGC
>DASVEC010000239.1:0-8195 GCA_036380755.1 Iamia sp.
CGGTCCAAGAAGCGGCGCCCGGACGAGACCGAGCAGAACTGCGAGGGGATGGCGTCGAGGGCCACGCCGTGGCGACCGCCCTGGATCAGACCGGTCTGCCCCGTGCTCACCAGCACGGCCTTGATGCCCACCTCGTTCAGGGCCCGGACGAGGACGGTCGCCGTCGTCCGCTTGCCGATGGCGCCGTCGGTGCCGAGCACGGCGACGACGGGGCAGGTCACCTCGGTGATGCGCCCGGTGAACATGCGCAGGTCCTTCTTGGCGGGCGGGCGCCGCACGTCGTGGATCGTCACCTGGGTGGCGATCGCCGCAGCCACGAACTCGGGGTCGTCGTTCAGGAACTCGTGGAGGCCGTTGACGACGTCCATCCCCAGGGCGATGGCACCCAGGACGATGGTGCGCTCGCGCGCCGAGAGCATCCCGCTGGACGGGGCCATCCCGAAGATGAAGGCGTCGGGCACCTCGTCGGCAACGGTGATCGCCTCGGTGAGGCTGCGGCACACGGGGATGCCGACGGGCGCATCACCCAGCACGGTGCCGGCGTCGCGGCCGGCGTGCTCGCTGTCGATCACCGAGATGATCTCGTAGGCCTCGGAGTGGCGGACGAGCCCGTTGGCGGTCTTGCCGTCGATCTCACCCAGGTTGGCCTCGCAGTAGACCACGGCCGTGGGACGACGGTCCGGGAGCGCCGCCACGACGGCAGGCTCCGGGGACGTGATCCCGAGGCGCTCGTCACGGGCGGCGCGCGCGTCCGCAATGGCGATGACCGGTGATGGGGACATGTCTCTCCTCGAGATGGCTCAGAGGAGGCGACGGGATCTCGTCGGCCGGGACGGCCGAGGGACGAGAGGGGTCCCCACTGGGTCAGGTGGACCCTCAGCCTACCGCGAGGCCCTCCCGGCGCCCCCGGCCGGGCGCGCCGGCCGGGCGCCCCGGTCGAACGCCGGGGCCAGGTCGAGCATCTCGGTCACGTCGACCCCGTCGGCGAAGACGTCGACGCGGCCGCGTCGGAACAGCCGGGCCGGACCGGTGACCGTGGCCCGGCCCCCGTGCGCCCGCAGCCACGTCCCCTCGTAGAGGGCGAGGACGGGGCAGTCGTTCTCCTCGAGGAACTCGACGATGCGCTCCTCGCGGGTCTCGCCCATGAACGTCGACTCCGGGTCGGTGTCGACGTAGTGGAGGTTGATCTGGAACGGCAGCAGCCCGAGGGCGTCGAAGCGGGGTGGCATGCAGATCGGCATGTCGTTGGTGGTGCGGATGCTGGGGCAGGCGAGGTTGGTGCCCGCCGAGGCGCCCATGTACCGGGTCTCGCCGGCCCGGACCCGGTAGCGCAGGCCGTCGAGCACGTCGAGCGTGTACAGCGAGTCGAGGAGCCGGAAGGTGTTGCCGCCGCCCACCATCACCACCTCGGCGTCGAGGATGGCCAGCGCCGGGTCGACGGCCGTGTGGACCGAGGAGACCGGTACCCCGAAGCGCCCGAAGGCGGTGGTCACGCGGTCGGCGTAGCCGTCCCAGTCGGCCAGGGCGTAGGGGACGAAGGTCACCGTCGCGTCCCCCGCCACCTCGACGAAGGCCTCGGCGGCGTGGGCGAACATCTCCTCGCCGTGGTTCGTCGAGTTCGACAGCAGCAGGAGGTCCAAGGGACCACCCTACGGACCCGCGGACCCCTGCGGTCAGAAGGTGGCGGCCTGGAGGTCGTCCTTGCCGCTGGTGGCGGGGCCGACGAGACCGTGGACCTCGGGCAGCACGTTGCGGGCGAAGAACCGGGCGGTGACCAGCTTCTGGGTGAGGAGCTCGGCATCGCCGTCGCCGGCCGCGAGCCGCTGCGAGGCCAGCTGGGCCTGGCGGGCCATGAGCCACCCGGCCACGGTGAGCGCCAGCAGGCGCTGGAACGGCGTGGCCACCGAGAGGGCGACCACCGGGTCGGCCAGGCCGTCGGCCATCAGCTGCTGGCCGGCGGCGTCGGCGGCGTCGATGGCCTTGGCCAGCTCGTCGCGGATGGCGGCCAGCTCCTCGTCGTTCCCGAGATCGGCCACCGTCGCCCGCATGCGGGCGATCTGGTCGGTGAACACGGCGCCGCCCCGCATCGGCATCTTGCGCCCGACGAGGTCCATGGCCTGGATGCCGTTGGTGCCCTCGTAGATCTGGGTGATCTTGGCGTCGCGGTAGTGCTGCGCCGCGCCGGTCTCCTCGATGAAGCCCATGCCGCCGTGGATCTGGACGCCGATCGACGTGACCCGCTCGGCCTCGTCGGTGCACCAGCTCTTGGCCAGCGGGATCAGCAGGTCGACCTGCTCCTGGGCCTCGGTGCGCTCGGCCTCGTCGGCGGCGTGCTTGGCCACGTCGATCTTCTCGGCGACGAGGTAGCAGATGGCCCGCATGGCCTCGGTGGTCGACCGCATCGTCAGGAGCATCCGGCGCACGTCGGGGTGGTCGACGATGAACGACTTCTCGCCGCGGGCGGCGCCAGGGGCGAAGCCCTGCTTGCGCTCCTTGGCGTAGGCGACGGCCTGCTGGTAGCTGCGCTCGGCCAGCCCGAGGCCCTCGACGCCGACGCCGAGGCGGGCGTTGTTCATCATCGTGAACATGTACCGCATGCCGGCGTTCTCCTCGCCGATGAGGTACCCGATGGCGCCCTCGCCCTCGTCACCGAAGGACAACGAGCAGGTGGCGCTGGCCCGGATGCCCATCTTGTGCTCGAGCGAGGTGACCTTCACGTCGTTGCGCTCACCGAGCGAGCCGTCGTCGCCCACGAGGAACTTGGGGACGATGAAGCAGCTGATGCCCTTGGTGCCCGCCGGGGCATCGGGGGTGCGGGCCAGGACGAGGTGGACGATGTTGTCGGTGAAGGTGTGCTCGCCCCAGGTGATGAAGATCTTCGACCCGGTGATGCGGTAGCTGCCGTCGTCCTGCTTGACGGCCTTGGTGCGCAGGGCGCCGACGTCGGATCCGGCGTCGGGCTCGGTGAGGTTCATCGACCCCGTCCACTCCCCCGACACCATCTTCTTGAGGTAGACCTCGCGCTGCTCCTCGCTGCCGTGGTGCAGCAGGGCGTCGATGGCGCCCTGGGTGAGCAGCGGGGCCATGGCGAGGGCCATGTTGGCGCTGTTCAGCATCTCCTGCATGGCGATGCCGACGGCCCACGGGAAGCCGCCCCCGCCGTAGGCGGGGTCGAAGGGCACCGCCCCCCAGCCGGCCTCGGCGTAGGCCTGGTAGGCGGCGTCGAAGCCCTCCGGCACGACGACCTCGCCGTCGACCAGCTTGGTGGTCTGCTCGTCGCCGATCTGGTTGGTCGGGGCCCACACCTCGGACATGAGCCGGCCGAACTCCTCGAGCACGCCGAAGATGCTGTCGGCGTCGACCTCGGTGTAGGGCTTGAGCTTGGTCAGCCCGTCCAGGTCGACCAGGCCCTCGAAGGCGAAGCGGATGTCGTCGAGGGGTGCGGAGTACTCGGGCATGGCCGTCCAGCGTAGGGGTGGCACGCGACGACGGCCCCGGTCCCTGACGGGTCGTCAGGGAACGAGGCCGTGGTCAGTGCCCGGCGGTCAGAACTCGCCGTAGTAGCCGCCGTAGCGGCGGGCGTAGGCGACGCTGTGGATGATGAACCGGGCCAGGTCCTCGAGCGACTCGCTCTCCCACTGGTCGATCTCGTAGGCAGCCGGCGCCCGGTAGAGCAGGTTGAGGAACATCACCTGCACGTCGACCTCGCCCTGGGTCCGGGCCTTGTTCTCGGCCGACTCGGCGATCAGCGCCGCGACCTGGCCCCGGCTGTTACCGGCGGTGAGCCGGCCCTCCCAGTAGTCGACGTCGCCGGGGGAACCGGCCCGGCCGAGGATGTTCTGGTACAGCTGCTCGACGAAGTCCTCGTCGTTCAGGTGGCCGTACTCGTCCTTGAACTCGGCCGAGCGGGCCATCACCTCGGCGACCCGGGTGGCGCTGTAGCGGCCGAACAGCATCCGCTCCCGCCAGTACTGGTAGCCGTGGTTCTCGGCCCGACGGCCCAGGACCGCCTGGTAGAGACGGACGATGGTGGCGTCCCTCTTCGTCACCACAGGCTTGTCGTGGTAGTCGGCGACGAAGGCACCGGGCTCGCCCGGGAGCGGGGGCTCGGGGATCTCGACGATCGGCCCCTCCCCCTCCCAGAAGATGTAGTCGAAGTAGGCGTCGCGGACGGCCCAGCCGAAGTCCTCGGCGCCGAAGTGCGGGCCGTACTGGATGGTCTGGGTGATCCAGCGGCTGGCCGAGGCCACCTTGGAGAACACCGACGGAGTCTCCGGGCTGGCGCAGTAGGCGCCCCAGCTGACGATGCCGACGAGGATCTTCCGACCGGCGTTCTCCCACACCAGGGGGCCGCCGCTGTCGCCGTAGCAGGGCCCGCGGCCACCGGAGCCGAGGGGTCCGGTGCACAGGTGCGAGGAGTGGTACGCCGGGGTGCCGAACTCGGCCCGCGCCTCGTTCAGCGCCGTCTGACACTCGACCCCGCTCATGGCCGGGACGTCGACCTGACGCAGCTGGTTGGGCGAGTAGTCGCCGGGCACGTCGGACTGGCCCCAGCCGGCGGTGGTGAGGTTGGCCCCCGACCAGGGGATGTCCGTGGGCGAGGCGATCTCCAGGTCACGAGGCACGTCGGTCGGCTGCGCCAGCTGGATGAGGGCGACGTCGTTGGAGAGGTTGCGGGGCGAGTAGTCGGGCCGGACGACGACCCGGGCGACCGGGATGAAGCGGCCGCCGCTGGCCAGATCCTGGGTGCCGACCTTGACCTTGAGGTTGCGGGCCGGCGTGACGTACCGAGGCCCGTCCGAGACGCAGTGGGCCGCCGTCAGGACCCACATCGGGTCGATCACGGTGGCGCCGCAGGTGAAGTAGGTCTCGGAGTAGCCGGGTTCGCTGTAGGTCACGTATATGGCGGCCTGCGAGGGCCACTCCCCGGCCGGGGCCTTGACGCCGCCGATGATGCGACCGTCGTTGCCCGAGCGCACCTCCGGCGTGGTCGGGTCGGTGGGCACTGCCTGGGCGGAGGCCGCGCTGGCCGAACCGGCCAGTGTGACCACCCCGAGGGCGAGTGCGAGCAGAGCCGCGACGAGGCGGCTGGACGAGCGTGCGTTGGGCACGTTGGGGGCCTTTCGGGTCAGATCGCGAGGGGATCCGCGTCCCCCGGCGACACCACGTCCCCGCGACGTGGCGGCGGCATCGTCGCAGGAGAGACGCACGCTGACAATGCCGGATGGGTTGCGATCCCCGCGCAGTCGTGTGGCGACGTCGTGTCCACTTCGTCATGCGGACTGACACATCGTCCGGGGAGTGGCGGGTCGGCCACCGGCACGGCACGCTGGGGCGATGTCCGACGACGCCCCCGCCGACCCGCCCTCCGACGAGGAGCTGCGGGCCCGTCTCACCCCCCTCCAGTACGAGGTCACCCAGAAGGAGGGCACCGAGCGGGCCTTCACCGGTGAGTACTGGGACACCAAGGATCCGGGCACCTACCGCTGCGTCGTGTGCGACGAGCCGCTCTTCCGCTCGGACGTGAAGTACGACTCGGGCACCGGCTGGCCGTCCTTCTGGGAGGCCATCGACCCGTCCAAGGTCACCCTCGTCGAGGATCGCAAGCTGCTCATGCGGCGCACCGAGGCTCGGTGCGCCCGCTGCGGCGCCCACCTCGGCCACGTCTTCCCGGACGGCCCCCAGCCCACCGGCGACCGGTTCTGCATGAACTCGGCCTCGCTCCGCCTCGAGCCCGACCAGAGCTGAACGAACGCCACCCGGTCCGGTGGGCCTGGCGGCAGCCCCTTCACCCGGCCTGCGTTGGATCGAGCCGGCGAGCGCAGCGAGCTTCGGCGGGAAGGGGTCTGGCAGGACGCAGTCGGCCGCGCCCACAGCGCCTGCGATCTGGCTTCAGACGCCCACCAGCTCGCGGTCGTCGTCCTCGGCCGCCTCGGCCTCGGTGCCGGTCTCCTCGAGCTGCTCGATGAGGTGCTCGCCCTCGATGTCGAGGTCGGGCAGCAGCCGGTCGAGCCAGCCCGGCAGCCACCAGGCCCGGTCGCCGAAGAGGGCCATGGTCGCCGGCACGATGACCATGCGGACGACGGTGGCGTCGAGCAGCACGGCCATCGAGAAGCCGATGCCCATCATCTTCGTCGTCGGGTCGTCGGTGAGGGCGAAGCTGGCGAAGACGCTGATCATGATGAGCGCCGCCGCCGTGATCACCCGGGCCGAGCTGGTCAGGCCGGTCAGCACGCTCTCCCGTGCCCGCCCGGTGCGGACGTAGTCCTCCCGGATGCGGCTGAGGATGAAGACCTCGTAGTCCATCGACAGGCCGAACAGGACGGCGAACATCAGCATGGGCAGGAAGCTGATGATCGGCACCGACTCCTCCAGGCCGACCAGCTGCTGGAGCCAGCCCCACTGGAAGATGGCGACCAGCACGCCGAAGCTCGAGCCGATGCTGAGCAGGATGGCGATGGCCGCCTTCACCGGCACCAGCAGCGAGCGGAACACGGCCAGCAGCAGGATCATCGTCAGACCGATCACCAGGCCCATGAAGACCGGCAGGGCGGCCGACAGCTTGTCGGAGACGTCGATCATCAGGGCGGTCTGGCCGGCCACGGAGGTCTCGGCCCCGGTCGTCTCGTCGACGGGGTCGAGGACGTCGTGGCGCAGGTGGTGGACCAGCGCCGAGGTGTCCTCGGACGACGGGGAGGTCCGGGGGATCACGGGGATGATGGCGGTGTCGCCGGCCTCGTTGGGCACCGGGTCGCCGACCATCTGGACGCCGGGATCGTCGGACACGGCCGCCACGACCTGGCCGAGGGCGGCGTCGGGGTCGTCCGCCGTCGAGGTGTCGACGACGAGGGTGAGCGGGCCGTTGAAGCCGGGACCGAAGCCCTCGGCCAGCAGGTCGTAGGCCTGGCGCTTGGTGGTGCTCGGGGGCGCGGAGCCGTCGTCGGGCATGCCCATGCGGAGCGAGAGCATGGGCACGGCGAGGATCAGCATGAAGGCCAGCCCGCCGAGGAGGGCGACGCCGGGACGGGCCACGACCTTGCGGGACCAGCGGGCGCTGAGCGTGTCGTGGGACTCGGCCGCCGAGCCGGTCCGGGCCCGGCCGATGCGCCAGCGGTCGATGTTGGCGCCGGCGAAGCCGAGGAGGGCGGGCAGCAAGGTGACGGCGATGGCGACGGCCAGCAGCACGGTCACCGCCGCGGCCAGGCCCATCACCGTGAGGAAGGGGATGCCGATCACGGTCAGACCGGCGAGGGCGATCACGACGGTGAGGCCGGCGAAGACGACGGCCCCGCCGGCGGTGGCGTTGGCCCGGGCCGCCGACTCCTCGACGTCGAGCCCCTCGGCCACGTTCTGGCGGTGCCGGGTGACGATGAAGAGGGCGTAGTCGATGCCGACGGCCAGGCCGATCATGGTGGCGAGGATGGGCGCGGTCGACGACAGGTCGGTGAAGGCCGACACCAGGCCGATGCCACCGATGCCGACGCCGACACCGATGAGGGCGGTGGCGATGGGCAGGCCCATGGCCACCAGCGAGCCGAACGAGAGCAGCAGGACGACGACGGCGACGGCCAGGCCGACCATCTCGGAGGTGTGGCCCAGCTCCTCCTCGGGCCCGACCTCACCGCCGATCTCCATGCGCACCCCCGCGGCCTCGGCCGGCGCCGCCACCTCTTCGAGGGCGGACGCGGCCTCGGCCGACACCTCGTCGGCCGGGCCGGCGTAGGTGACGTCGGCAAAGGCGACCAGACCCTCGGCCGAGATCGTGCCCGTGGTGAACGGATCGGTGACGGCCACGACCTCGGGGGCGTCGGCCGCCGCCGCCAGCGCCGCCTCGACACCGGCCTGCCGGGCCGCGTCGGTCAGCGGGGTGTCGTCCTCGGAGGCGAACACCAGGCGGGCCGAGGAGCCCGACTGCTCGGGGAACCGCTCCTCCAGCAGGTCCATGGCCTTCTGGGACTCGGTGCCCGGGATGGTGAAGGCGTCGCTGGTCTCGCCGCCGAGCGCGCCGCTCAGGCCGCTCACCCCGATGAGGAGGGCCAGCCAGGCCCCCAGGACCCAACGACGGTGGCGGACCGACCAGTGGCCCAAGCGGTACAGGATCTTCGACATGCTCCGAGGAAGCCGCCCGAACCTTGGGATCACCTGGGAACCTCCTTGCGGGGCTCGTAGAGGTGGTGCGGAGAGCGTGGCGTCGG